>JBAUCP010000244.1:0-11267 GCA_049677625.1 Occallatibacter sp.
TGAAAAAGCCACTTGAGTGCGTGCATTCGGTCTACAGCAATTCGGAAAATGCTATATGCGTCGAGAAGACGACGACATCTCAGGGCCTCGATTGCGATTGCCGAACAGGCCAAAAAATTCGCCTTCGATGATGAAACGATAAACGGCCGGGCGTCACTATACGGCTGTCCATCACTCCCCGCGAGGTCGACATGATCGGATCGAGCAAGCCTCTCCTGGACATCAAGCTGTCGCTGGCACGGATCGCCGCATCCAACTGCACGGTTCTGATCACCGGCGAAACCGGGACGGGCAAGGAGCTGGCCGCGGAGTTCGTTCATTCGAACAGCGCGCGCCGCGACCGGCCGTTTCTGTGCATCAACTGCGCCGCGATTCCTGACAGCCTGCTTGAAAACGAGCTCTTTGGCCACAGCCGCGGAGCCTTTACGGGCGCTGACGCTACCTACGACGGGCTGCTGACGGCGGCCAACGGCGGCACGGTGTTTCTGGATGAGATTGGCGACATGAGCCCTTCCGCGCAGGCAAAGATTCTGCGCGTGATTGAGAAAAAAGAGGTTTGCCGCATCGGCGCCACGCGGCCCACCCGGCTGGACATCCGCTTTGTGGCAGCGACCAACCAGAACCTGGAAGCGAAGGGAAACGATGGAAGCTTTCGCCGGGATCTCTTCTTCCGGTTGAGCGTGGCTCATGTTGAACTGCCCCCGCTGCGCGACCGCAAGGAAGATCTGCCGCTGCTGCTGAAGCACTATTGCCACGAGTTCCGGCCAGGGCTGCAGATGCGGGCGATAGAGTTCTCTGAGGCAAGCCTTTGCCGGTTGCTGCAGTATGACTGGCCGGGAAACATCCGCGAGCTGAAGAACCTGGTTGAGTCGATGTCGATTGCGGGCATAGCGGGGCCAATTGAGCCTGCCCACCTGCCGCAGAGGTTCAGGCCGGCTGAGAAAGACTGCGCCAGGACGGCTGCCATTACCGAGCGCGAGTCGCTCATCTCGGCGCTGAGCTGGGCCGGCGGCAACAAAGCGGCAGCAGCCCGGCGGCTGAACTGGTCGCGCATGACGCTTTACCGTAAATTGACGAAACATCAGATTTTTTCAGACGATGCGCCAAGGCTGGCGCGCGATGCGCGTGTGACACCTGTTACAGCCGGTGTGACAGTGGGCGGGCCCGCTGTTTGACGCGGTTTCTTTGCGGATTTTCTCTGCTGCGGGCTGAAGCCTGTACCAGTGCAATGTGACAGCCTGCGCACCAGCGCCTTCGCGGTTTCAGCCTTCTCTTTCCCATAACTATTGCATCTGCCTGCGGTTGCTCTTGCGGCCGATGCCTCTGCTCGCTTTGGACCCTCGATTGCTGTCCCTCCGCTGAATCGCAGGCAGCGCCGCGGCCGGAAGCAAGCTCCGTCGCCACATCAAGGAGGAGGGATTCATGCCCACGTTTACCTACCCCGGGGTTTACATCGAAGAGCTTTCGAGCGGCGTACACACCATTACCGGCGTGGCGACCTCCATTGCAGCGTTTGTGGGATGGGCGCCGCAGGGGCCCACGACCGAGGCCACGATGGTGGAGAGCTGGGCGGAGTATCAGGCGCAGTTCGGCGGCCTGGATGCGCGCAGCCTGCTCGGTTACGCGGTGAACCAGTTCTTCGCGAACGGCGGCCAGCAGGCGTACATCGTCCGGCTGGTGTGGGATGGGTCGCTTCCGCCCGCGCCGAGCACGTATCCGGTGCCCGCGGCCACGGCGGTCGCGTCGGGGGTGGGCAGCGCATCCACGCAGATATCGGCTTCCGTGGGCACCATTGTCTCGCCGCTGGTGTCGGTGAGCGTCGGCGCTCCGGTGCTCGAGAGCATTTCCATTGCGTCGGGAAATCTGCCGCCGATTCCGCTGGGCGCTACGCAGACATTTACGGCCACGGGAAATTACTCTGCCGGCAGCCCGAGCGCGCTGGCCGCGCCAGTGTGGACATCGAGCGACAGCGATGTGATTGCGTTCACGAGCGGCGGAACTGCGCTCGCCAAGCAGAGCGGAACAGCGGTTTTGACGGCGACGTCAGGACTGATCTCCGCAACAATCACGGTCACGGTGACTCCGGCTACGCTCTCATCGATTTCCGTGACGCCGGCTGGGCCGCTCTCATTGCCGCTGGGACAGACGCAGCCTGCTTCCGGCCCGCCGGCAGGGCCAACGCAGCAACTGACAGCGACGGCGAACTACTCGAATGGCACCACACAGGACGTAACGGCGATTGCCCAGTGGTCCAGCGACAACCAGGCTTCGGTTGCGAACCCTGTCGCGGGCCTGGTGATTGCGGGAACAACCGGCGGAACGGCGAACGTTACGGCCAAGTGCCTGGGCGTGCCGAGCAGCGCGGTGGAGGTGAACGTTGCCACTACTGCTGCAGTGACTGCCATTGCGGTGCAGCAGGCCGGACCTGTGCTGCCGGTGGGGCAGGCACTGAGTCTCACGGCGATTGCGACCTACTCAGACAGCGCCACGCCGAGCGCGATCTCCGGCGCATGGAGCTCGAGCAATTCAGCAGTGGCGAGCATTGCGGGGAACACGGTTACGGGGGTTGCTCCGGGGATAGCGACGATTACCTTTACTTACCTTACGCAGACGGCCAGCACCACGGTGACCGTGACCACGGCGACGCTCGCGTCGATTTCGCTTACGCCGGTGAGTCCCTCCGTACCGAAGTGGCTCACGCTGCAGTTGAACGCGCTGGGCATCTATTCCGACGGCACCACGGCCAACGTGACGACGTGCGTGGCGTGGAGTTCAAGCGACATTACAGACGCACCTGTGGATTCGGTAACGGGGTTGGTGACCGGCAAGAATGTGGATCCGGCCGTGACGATCACCGCAAGCTGGCTGGGGCTGGCGCCAAAGATCAATGTGGCCGTGACGGCTGCGGTGCTGCAGTCGATCAGCACTTCGCCCTCAGCAACTCTCATACCGAGTCCTTCGATATTGTCCGGACAGACGCTGCAATTTACGGCGACGGGCACTTACTCCGACACATCGACGCAGACGATCACTTCGTCAGTAACATGGAATTCTTCCGCGCCTTCCGCGGTGTCGTTCAGCACGGCCACGCCGGGGCTTGCAACTGCGGTTGCGGCCGGAGGGTCGCTCACGCTGTTTGCGAGCAACCCCGGCGCGTGGGGCAACACGCTGAGCGTGTCCATCACGCCATCACCCACGGCGGGCCGCTTCGGTTTGGTGGTGCAGCAGACCACGCCGAGCGGCACGGTGCAGACACTCGAAAGCTATGCTGGGCTCTCTGTTACGCCGACGGACGCGTACTACGTGGTGACGGTGATCGATAACGATTCGAACTACATCACGTTCATCAACCCCGCGAATAATGCGGTGGTTGCGCCAACGGCTACGCCCTCTCCCACCTCTGCGCCGATAGCGTTGAGTGGCGGAGCCGATGGAGCCGTGCTGACGCCTGCGACGGATCAGAACTTCGAGCTGGCGATGCTTTCGGATGCCACCAAGGGCGTGTACCTGCTCGATCGTGTCGACATCTTCAACCTGCTGTGCATTCCGGCGGAGACGGATGCGCCGACCATTTCAACTTTGCAGCAGTACTGCGCGACGAAGCGCGCTTTCTACATCGTGGATCCGTGGCAGCTTTCCACCACATCGGGATTGCAGTCGACGGGACCGGTGGGGAGCACGGCGGGGTCCATTACCGGGCAGTACTCGACGAATTCGGCGTTTTACTTTCCGTGGATCGAGGCGCCCGATCCGCTGTTCGGAAACCGGCCCACGCTGTTTCCGCCGTGCGGATTTGTGGCCGGCATCTACGCGGCCACGGATGCTTCGCGCGGCGTGTGGAAGGCTCCGGCGGGGATTGACGCGAGCCTGACGGGAGCGCTGGGGTTGCAGTACAACCTGACCGACGCGGAGAACGGGCAGTTGAACATTCAGGCCATCAACTGCCTGCGCGAGTTCAAGGTGTATGGCGATGTGGTGTGGGGCGCGCGCACGCTGCAGGGTAATGACCAGGCCGGCTCGGAGTGGAAGTATGTGCCGATCCGGCGGCTCGCGCTCTATATCGAGTCGAGCCTTTACGACGGCACGCAGTGGGTGGTCTTTGAGCCGAACGACGAGCCGCTGTGGGGCCAGATAAGGCTCAACGTCGGCGCGTTCATGCAGGGGCTGTTCTTGCAGGGCGCGTTCCAGGGAACCACGCCGCAGCAGGCGTACTTTGTGAAATGCGACTCGGAGAACAATCCGCAGCCGAGCATCGACCAGGGCATCGTGAATATCCTGGTCGGCTTCGCGCCGCTTTATCCCGCGGAGTTCGTGGTGATTCAGATTCAGCAGATGGCCGGGCAGAGTTCTTCGTAGTGGCTTGGTGAAGGATGTGCTTTCCCAGGTCTCAAAATCGAGACCTGGGGCACCCGGCATGTTGCTCTCCCAGGTTTCTGAATAGAGAACTGGGCATGCGGAGATTGTGAGGAGGAGATTCCATGGCGATGTTCCCAGCAAACCCTACGCGGCTGGACCCGTATAAGAACTTCAAGTTCCGTTTGAAGTGGGACGGACAGTATGTGGCCGCGGTGAGCAAGATGAGCGCGCTCAAGCGCACCACGGAAGTGGTGGAGCATCGCAGCGGCGGCGATCCCTCCACGTCGCACAAGTCTCCGGGCCGCAATAAATACGATGCCATCACGCTGGAGCGCGGACTGACGCAGGATCTGAATTTTCACAACTGGGCGGGGCTGGTGTGGAATTACGGCGCGTCGCTGGGGTCAGAGGTGTCGCTCGCCAATATGCGCAAGGACATCTACCTCGAGTTTTACAACGAGGCCGGGCAACTGGTGATGGCTTACAAGATTTATCGCTGCTGGGTCTCGGAGTACCAGGCGATGCCCGATCTGGATGCCAACGCGAATGCGATTGCGATTGAGCACATCAAGCTCGAGAACGAGGGCTGGGAGCGCGACACCAGCGTGACCGAACCGGTAGAACCGACGCTGAGCAGCGTGTCGACCTAGCCGATTGTGGATAGACAGAGCAGTATTTGCGGGCTGCGCGCGGGTGAACTATATGCGCGTGATGCTCAACTGCGCTCAGCCACTGTGCGATTTTCATGCGCTCAACCTCGACAGGGAACGGGATCACAACGATGCGCGCTCTAAGCAACGCCGATTTTCTTTCGCTGTGGGAGAGCGGCCGCCGGCTGCACTCGCTCGATCGCGGGCTGCTGGCGGTTCGAGCGTCGCTCTCCGAGCCGGCGGAAGAGAACGTGGCCGACTGGCCGCTGGGCCGGCGCAATCAGGCGCTGGCTGAGCTGCATAGAAGTTATTTCGGTTCGCGTCTGCAGGGGTGGACGAAGTGCGGCCAGTGCGGCGAAAAGCTGGAGTTTGGCCTCGATTGCCGGAGCTTGATCGAGCGCCAGCGCGAGCGCAGCGCCGACCAGATTCTTGAGCCGATTGTGGCGAAGGGGTGCTCGTTTCGCGTCCCTACCAGCCGCGACCTGGCGCGCGTTGCCAGGGAAATCGATGCGGAAGCGGCGGCGTTGCGGCTGATGGAGTGCTGTCGGATTGGAGATGGCGGCGATGCGATGGAGTGGTCACGCGAAGAGCTTGAGCAACTGGGCGAAAAGATGATCGCGGCCGACCCGCTGGCGGAGATATTGCTTTCGTTCGAGTGCCCGGCGTGCAAGGCAGCGCGTGAGCAGGCGCTCGATCTGCCTGCGTTTCTGTGGGCCGAGCTGGAGGCGTTTGCGAAACGAATGCTCTATGAGATTCACCTTCTAGCCAGCGCCTATGGCTGGAGTGAGCGCGAGATTCTTTCGCTGAGCGAGAGCCGGCGTGCAGCCTATCTCGAGATGGTGCAGGCATGAGCCACTTTCTTCAGCGCCTTGCATCGAGCGTGACGAAACCCACAGGGCCCGCGGGCCAGCCTGCGTTGCGTCCTCTGCTTGGTTCGATCTACACGCCGCAGAGTTTCGATGCGACAGGCGAGCAGGCAATGCCGGTTGAGGCCACGGAGTCCGTGGCTCCCGCTGCGCGCGAGTTTGTTGCACGGCCGGAAAGGGAAAGCCGGGCCGCGATCTCAATAGCGCACGGAGACCCGGCTGAATCGGAGAGCTCATCTACGCAGGGTGAGAGCGCGGAATCCCATTTGCCGGCTGCGCGCACACATGACCCGCTGCGGCCTGAGATTGCACCGCGCCGCGAGGCGCTGTTTCCGCTGGAGGGAATACGGAGCTCGGATGTTTCCGATTCCATTCCAGCAAGTCGAAGGGGCATAGACCACAGCAGCGACGATCGCACCGTGACGCTGTTGCCCCAAGCGCATGAAGGGGCGCGTGCGAAGATTTTCGCTCAAGATGACCGGCCGCTGATTCCGCCGGCGAAACCGGCGACCAGCGCGGGGCAAACGCTCGCGCGCCAACTGGCCGGCGGCAGTAAGGTGAGAGCCGCGAACCGCGAAGCTGCGCGGCAATCGGGTCAGTCCGGACGCGAGCCCGATGAGATATCCATTCATATCGGACGCATTGAAGTGACCGCAGCGCCGCAGCCCGTGGTGCGCCCGGCTCCAGCGCCTGCGCGCAGGTCCGTCAATCTGGACGAATATCTGAGGCGCGGCAACGGGAGGGCCAGATGAGCAATGCGCTGGCCATCGCGGGAGTTTCTGCCGTGCTGGAGTACTACCTGAGCAACGCGTACAACGGGCTGAGCACCCTCTTCGGCAGCACCGTGACTGTCTCAGCGAAGGCGCCGGACCTGGTGCAGACCGAGATCGGCACCGGCGCAACGCTGCAGAACCAATTGAATCTTTTTCTGCACCAGGTGACGGAGAATGCCGCGTGGCGCAACGCGGGCCAGCCGTGGCTCGCGGCCGACGGCAAGACGCAATTGAAGAACCCGCCGCTGGCGCTCGACCTGCATTACCTGTTGACGGCTTATGGCTCGAACGACTGGCAGGCCGAGGCGCTGCTGGGCTATGCGCTGCTCATGCTGCATGAAAATCCGGTGATGACCCGCCAGGATATCCGCAACGCGTTTACGGCGCTGCCTTCGGTGGATTCCGGCAACCTGCTTTCGACGCCGCTGGGCACGTCGGGGCTGGCCGACCAGATTGAGATGATCAAGATCACGCCGTCGACGATGGGGCGCGAGGAGATGGCGTGGATCTGGACAGCGCTCAAAGCCGACTACCGGCCCAGCTATGCCTTCCAGGTCTCCGTTGTGCTGATGCAGCAGCCGGCCACTCTTTCGCTCGCTTTTCCTGTGCTGCACCGCAACATCACCGCGCAAGCCGTGGCGCCGGCGCAGTTGCTCAGCGTCGATCTGCATCACGGACAGGTCTCCGTCGCGCCGGGCGAAACAGTCAAGCTCAAAGGCGAACTGCTTGCCGGTGCGAGCCAGGTGTTGCTTACCAACGCGCGGCTCGCCATTCAGCAGCCGGCAACCGCTGCGCCCATCGACAACAACACGATTTCTTTCGTCGTTCCCACCAATATTCCCGCAGGGATCTACTCGCTTTGCGTGCTTTTCAACGATGCGAGCGGAAACACGCTGCAGACCACCGGCTCGCTGCCGTTTGCCGTGGCCCCGGTGTATCAGAGCACGACCGGAGTTGTGCAGACCGGATCGAGCACGCAGGTGACAATCACCTTCACGCCCGACGCCATGGCCAGCCAGTCCGTCTCGCTCACGCTCAATGGGCAGACCGCGTCGGCGGGGCCGATTGATGCGAGCACGGGCACATTGCAATTCGAGTTCGCACCGGCGCTCGCGCCCGGTTCTTATCTGACGCGGTTGACGGTTGACGGCGCGCCCAGTGTGGTGATCGTGAACTGGAAAGCGCATCCGCCTGCATTTGTGGGCCCCATGATGCCGATATGAGCCAGCGCATTCCCATCTCGTGGTCGGAAGCGAACCAGGCTTACCTGGTGATGGAATTTGCGCGTTTGCGGCGCCGATTCGCAGCCGAGGACGAATCCAGCCAGGAAGGTTTTGAGGAAGAATCTCTGCGTGCGTCGCTCGATCCTCCGGCGGCCATTGAGCGGCTGGCGACGATCTTCGGGCTCAGCTCCTTCGAGCGCGACGTGGTGCTTCTGGGCGCAGGCGTGGAGATGGATTCGAAGCTCGCGCGCCGCGTGAGCGAGGCGCTGGGGCGCGAGCCTCGCGGCGCGATTACGTTTGCGCTGGCGCTGGCCACGTTGGCTGAGCCGCACTGGAGCGCGCTGGCGCCCACTGCGCCGCTGCGCCGCTACCGGCTGGTGGAGCTGGAGGCCGAGCGTGGGTTGACCACTGCGGCGCTGCGCGTGGATGAACGCATTCTGCACTATCTGGCCGGGGTGAATGTGCTCGATCCGCGGCTGGAGCCGCTGCTGCAGTTCAAGGGGCACCCGCATTCGATTGCGGAGCGGCATCGCGCACTGGCAGTAGAGACGATTGCGGGGTTCGATCCGGGCTCGCGGCAGCCGCCGGTCCTGCATCTGTGCGGCGACGATCCGCGCGGGCAGGAGGATATTGCTTCGCTGTGGGCGGTGAATGCCGGGCGGCGCTTGTATGCGCTGCGCGCGGAGAATATTCCATCGGCAACTGCTGAAATCGATCAACTGGTTGGGTTGTGGACGCGCGAGTCCGCACTGCTTCCGGCGGTGCTGCTGGTGCAGTGCGGCAGCTCGGCGCCGACAACGGCGTCGCGTCAGATTCTGGAGCGGCTGCCGGCTCCGCTGGTTCTGGCCAGCCGCGAAACGGTGCGGCTGGAAAGGCCGCTGCTCCGCTACGACGTGGACAAGCCCGATCCAGTTGAGCAAAAACTTCTTTGGGAGCATGCGCTGGGCGCGGCGGCCGAAGGACAGGGCGATTTGCTCGACGATCTTGCGGAGCAATTCCGTTTGAGCGCGGAGACAATTGCCGCACTGGGCGGCTCTGCGCAGGCGAGCGATGGCGCCATCGACGCCACAAGGCTCTGGAACGTGTGCCGCTCGCTGGCGCGTCCGCGGCTGGAGGATCTTGCGCAGCGAATCGAGCCGGTGGCGACGTGGTCCGATCTGATTCTGCCGGAGGCGCAGATGCAGGTTTTGCGCCAATTGGCGGCGCAGGCGCGGCACCGGATGACGGTGTACGAGATATGGGGATTTGCGGAGCGCGGGCGCAGGGGGTTGGGCATCAGCGCGCTGTTTGCCGGCGCGAGCGGTACGGGCAAAACGCTTGCTGCCGAAGTGCTGGCCAGTGCATTGCGACTCGAACTCTACAGGATCGATCTGGCGACGGTGGTGAGCAAATACATCGGCGAGACCGAAAAGAATTTGAAGCAGGTCTTCGATGCGGCCGAGGAGGGCGGCGTGATGCTGCTCTTCGACGAGGCCGATGCGCTGTTTGGCAAGCGCGGCGAGGTGAAGGACAGCGTGGATCGCTACGCGAATATCGAGGTCGGTTATCTGCTGCAGCGGATGGAGAGCTTTCAGGGCCTGGCGGTTCTGACCACGAATCTCAAATCGTCGCTCGACAAGGCATTTCAGCGGCGGCTGCGTTTCACGGTGGATTTTCCGTTTCCGGATACGGCGCAGCGGGAGGCCATATGGCAACGGGTTTTTCCGGCGAAGACGCCTACGGAGAAGCTGGATGCCAAGCTGCTGGCGCAGCTCAACATGGTGGGCGGCAACATTCGCAACATCGCCGTGAACGCCGCGTTTCTGGCCGCCGAGGCCGGGTGCAAGGTGGGCATGGAGCATCTGCTGCGGGCGACGCGGCTCGAAGCCATCAAAGCGGAGCGCCCGCTTTCAACAACCGAGACGCGGGGGTGGGTATGAGCCGCATTCGTCTGCATATCGACAAGCTGGTGCTGAGAGGGCTCGATCCCGCGGCGCAGCGCGCCTTTGTGGCCAGCCTGAGGGGCGAGCTCGAAAGCATTCTTGCCGAGTCGGCATCGCGCGCTGCGTGGGCGCGCCCGCATCGCACGCCGGTGTTGCGGCTGGGCCGCATGAGCCTGGAGCCGGGCACGCACGGCGCAGGCAAGCTCGGCGCGCAGGTTGCGCGCGGGATTGGCCGGGGGTTGAAGCCATGAGCGTAACTCTGGCGCCAAAAGACCGGCGGAAGGAATCGCCTGCGCCGACTTCTGCAAAGAAGCCAGGCGCAAAAGGGCTGCGCATTGGCGCCGCGGGCGACGCGTTTGAGCGCGAGGCGGACCGCGTTGCGGATCGCGTGATGAGCGGCGGCGACATGCCGGAGTGGTCGTTCGCAAAAACCGGCGCTGGACAGATTCAGCGGCAGCCTACGCAGGACCCATCGAATCAAACTGGGACGGCAGACCAGCAGACGGCTCCGCAGCCCAATAACTACAAGGATGCGGCAGGAAAGCTGGGCGAGGCGTTTCTGCAGACGGATGTGGGGAAAAAGCTGAAGAATGCGGCGTTGAGCGATCCGCTGGTGAAGGGCGCGGAGGATTTCGTCGGGACTTTGCCGGGAAAGATCATCACCGGGGCCGCTGCTGCCGCGGCGGTTTCCACTTTGGCGGCCACGCACAAGGCGCTGCCGGTGCAGATTCCGGAGATTCCACTGGACGTGGTTCATCCCGGCCTGAAGGTGAAGGTTACCTATGAAGGCGCAGTGGATCATCCGACCAAGGCGATGATCACATTCAGCTTTACGCCGGGCGGAGACAAGAAAAAGAAAGAGCCGACTGCATCGCAACGCTACTTGGCGGAGACGGCGCCGATCGCGGCCAGCATAGACGAGATTCGCGCCGGTATGCACTACGCGCCCGGATCGCCGCAGGCGCAGCAAGAGGCTGCGGATAAGAAGATGTTCGACGAGGCCATGGCGCGCAGGTTTGGATCGCTGCCGGGAACGGGCGGCGTGCCGCTGATACCACCCAAGGGCGCAGGGCAGGCGGGTGCGGGGCAGGCGGGCGCGGGCGGATCGGGATGGACGTTTTCGCCGCTGGCGCTTCCGGAGCTCGACAAGAAGCTGGACCTGCAGCCGTTGACGACGGGCTCGGGCGCAACTTTGCAGCGAAAGTGCGCTTGCCAGGAAGGCAGTGGCGGCGAGTGCGAGGAGTGCAAGAAGAAGTCGGAGACTGTGCAGAGAAAAGCGGCGGGACCGGCGGAAGATGTCGCGCCTCCAATCGTCGATCAGGTACTGAGCGCTTCTGGACGGCCGCTGGACAAGGCCACGCGCGACTACTTCGAGCCGCGTTTCGGCTACGACTTCAGCAAAGTTCGGATTCATTTCGATGCGCAGGCTGCGGAGTCAGCGCGTGCGGTTAACGCGTTGGCTTACACAGTGGGCGAG
>JBAUCP010000245.1:0-15072 GCA_049677625.1 Occallatibacter sp.
GGGCCCGATAACCTGGGCACCGGGCCGGCAAACTTCATTCTCCACATGCGCGTAAGCAAGGTGGTGGGCGTGGGGCCGCGCATCACGAGCGCCAAGGAGGGAGACGGCTTTCAGGCGGGCGGCGGGAGCGTGAGCGGACGCGGCCTGAGCGGCGGTGGAGCACAGATTCATCTGGACGCATCGGCGCCGCGCAAATACAACCTGACCTTCGTTGCGGTCGCGTTGAATGTGCTGAACGTGGTGAACTGGGGCACGCCCAACGGCGTGATGACTTCGCCGCTGTTCGGCAAGACGCAATCGCTGGCGGGCGGACAATTCTCCACGCCTACGCCGGGCAATCGCGCCATCCTGTTTCAGACGCAGTTTTCGTTCTAAGCAACCGCTTGAACTTGCGGTCTGCGCTTAGGCCGGCTTGCGCAGGGCCAGCTCTACGACGCGGTGCATGTCGGCCTCGGGGGCCGGCTTGCCGGTCCAGATTTCGAACTGGCGCGCGCCCTGCTGCACAAACATCTCGAGACCGCTGATGACGTGGAGGCCGCGCGAGCGGGCCAGCTTGAGCAGCGGGGTTTCGAGCGGGTTGTAGACCATATCGAAGATCAGATGGGCGTTGAGCTCGTTTTCTTTCACCGGCAGCGCCTGGTGCACGCCGGTCATGCCGCAGGGGGTGGTGTTGATGATCGCGTCGAAGCGGCTTTTCGCGAGCTGATCCTGCTTGAGGGACTTCACTTTGGCCTTGCGCGCCAGCGCCACGGCGGTCTCGTGGGTGCGGTTGGAGATGAAGACCTCCGCGCCTTGCTCGACGAGCCCGAAGACGGCGGCCCGCGCCGCGCCGCCCGCGCCCAGGACCAGGATGCGCGAGCCCTTGATGCGCATGCGCTTCTCAAGCGGGCGCACCACGCCGGCCACATCCGTGTTGAAGCCGTAGAGCTTGCCGTCGGCGCCGGTACGCAGGGTGTTGCAGGCGCCGATGCGCGCGGTGAGCGGGTCCATGTTCGCGAGGTGGGGAAGGACTTCCCGCTTGAGCGGCATGGTAACGGCGACGCCGCTCAGCGGCAGCTCGCGGGTGAGGGTGAGCAGGTCGTCGAGCGACTTTACCTTGAGCGGCAGCATGACGGCGTTGACGCTCTCACGGCGGAAGGCGGTGTTGTGCATGAGCGGCGAAAGGGAGTGGCCGATGGGATTGCCGGCCACGCCAAAGATGCGCGTTGCCTGGTCAAGCTGCTCCACGCGATAGAGGTCAATGAGCGTGTGCGCGGTGGCCTGGCCCGGAGCCGTCTCCACTCCCTCGCCCGAGGAGGCGAAGGTGAATACCGCGCCGGCACGCGGGCCCAGGACGCGGCTTACCAGGCCCTCTTCGCCCATGGCGATGCCCACCACCTGCGCGCGCTGAGAGAGATCTTCAATGAGCCGCAGCACGGCGAGATTGTCGGCCAAGCTGCGCGCGGTGGAAACCACCTTTACGAAGTCCGGCTCGAAGGCCTCGATGCGCCGCGCCGCCTGATCCAGCGCCTTGGTGCGGGTGAAGTCGTGAAAGCTTACCAGCAGCGCCGCTCCGGCCGCGCGCAGACCGTCGCGGAAGTGGGCCAGTTGCGCTTTGCCGGCCTGCTCGGCGGACTCGACTTCCAGATCGGCGATCTGGCAGCCGCTTTCGGCGGCTTCCAGCAGGATCTCCAGTTCGGCCTTCAATGAGCCGGTGAAGCTGCCGCCAGACTGCTTGCGGCGGCATGTGGCGATGGCGGTGACGTCGCGGTGGGTGGCGAGAAAGTTCCTGAGCTGCGGCAGCGCGGCTGCGGGTTTGGCGAGCGAGTCGAGGCGAAACTCGAGAAAATGGGCGTCTTTGAGCGCGGCTTCCGCGCGGCCGAGGAGCTCAGCCGCCGTGGCGCCCTGGACTGCTACGCACAGCCTGGCCAGACGCGCGCGGGGAATGGCCGCCGCGGGCGCGGGAAGAATGGGGACGGCACTGGAAGCGGCGTGTGGCATGGTTCTCAACTGACGCATCTTAAACGTGTTTTGGCGCGGGACGCAACAAACGTTTTCAGCCGGCTCGCCGCGCGATCCGGAGCAACCGGGAACACATGGTACAGAGACCGCAGTGTGGTACATTTGCGCCATGACGTGGAAGGGTTTGGGGTTTTTCGCGCTGCTGGCGCTCGCTGCGCATGGGTCTTTGGCAGCCGGCGGCCAGGAATCGGCTCAGCCAGCGCCGGCCGGGGGGCAAACTGCTCCTCATGCAACCACGCCGGCGGCTCCGCGAGCGGCCACGGCTACACACGCTCCTGGGGCATCGCAGCCCTTCACTACGCATCCGGCTTCCGCGGCTGGCGGTTCTGCCAAACCAGCCACTCCGGAGCCGCCTGCCGATTGCGAAGCGGGCCCCTGCGACGATCAGCCGGCACACATCTCCATTGCCACGCCCGCGCCGGCCGCAGCGCCCTGGCCCTGGCAGGATCGCATTGCCTGGGTCGCCAACCTGATGCTGGTCGTCCTGGGATACGTGGCATTCACCCTGGCGGTCCCGCTGCTCAAGAGGGTCGAGCGGCAAACGCAGTACGCGGAGACCGCAGCGCAGGCCGCGGCGGAAAGTGCTCAGGCGGTGCTGCTGCAGACGCAGGCGGTTGCGCGTGCGGAGCGGCCGTGGGTTCTGATCACCGTGGAGCCCTCGCCAAAGGTAGAGAACGGGTTCATGGTTGTGGCGACCAACCGCGGACGCAGGCCGGCCCGGATCGTTTCGGCGGTGGACAAGATCACAACCGAGGCCGATCAGGAGCAACTGCCGCAGGACCCGCAATATGCCGATGCGCGGCCAAACGCCACGCTGGCCTCAGTGATTCTGCTGCCGGGCGAGTCCACGGGGATCAGGCCCTTCAGCCGGGACGACGTAAAGGGGTTTTGCGGATCGCCAGAGAAGCTGAAGCGGGTGGAGAACTGGGAAGAAGTAATCCTGCTTTACGGCAGGATCGCCTACCAGGATCTGATGGCGGAGGACGACGTGGCGCTGCACGAGAGCCGGTGGTGCTGCTGGTACATTCACGGGCGGCAGAACAGCGGAATGGTGATGGCCGGGTCGCCGGCTTACAACCGGCATACGTAAGGGGGCTTTCCCAGGTCTCAGAAACGAGACCTGGGGCACCCAGATTTGTGGATTGCGCCGTTATGCTGTGGCTGTCTCGCGCAGGTTCTGCTCGGCAAAGGTTGGATCGGTTTCGGCGAGACGGATGAGGCGGTGCAGATAAGCGCGCGAGATGCACAGACTGCGTGCAGCCAGGGTCTTGTTGCCGTTGTTTTCGCGGACGGCTGCGACCGCCAGTTTGATCTTGTAATCGCGGAGCTGACGCTCAAACGAGCCGGCCGGCTGGTAGTCGCCGATGTCGACTACGCCGTCGTAGGTGGAGACGTCTTCGTCGTGCAGGTTGAGGCTCAGGTCTTCGGCGCGAATGGAACGGCCGGGCGAGAGGATGATAGCCCTCTGCATTACGTTCTCGAGCTCGCGCACGTTCCCCGGCCACGGATAGCTCTGCAGCATGTCCATCGCTTCCGGCTCAATGCACTCCATGGGCTTCTGGAAGAGCTGCGCGTAGTGATCGAGGAAGTGCTGGGCGATAACGGGAATGTCTTCGGGACGGTCCTGGAGCGGCGGGGCCTCAATGCGCATCACGTTGATGCGGTAGTAGAGGTCCTGGCGGAATTTGCCTTCAGCCACCAGCTTGGCCAGGTCCTGGTGAGTGGCGAAGATGAGCCGCGCGCGCAGCGGGATAAGCCGGTTGGAGCCCAGGCGGCTGAACTCCATCTGCTGCAGAACGCGCAGCAGCTTGACCTGGGTGTAGAGGCTCAGGTCGCCGATTTCGTCGAGGAACAGCGTGCCGTCGCTGGCCTGCTCAAAGTAGCCTTCGCGTGCACCTACCGTGCCGGTGAAAGCGCCTTTCTCGTGGCCGAAGAGCTCGGCTTCAATCAGTGTTTCAGGAATGGCGCCGCAGGAGACCGCGACGAAGGGCTTGTTGGCGCGGGCGCCCAGATTGTGAATGGCGCGGGCGATCAGCTCCTTGCCGGTTCCGCTTTCGCCCGTGATGAGCACCGAAGCATTGAGATTGGTGACGCTGCGGACCAACTGGAAGACGCGCTGCATGCCGGTGCTGTTGCCCAGAATCCGGTCGCAGTTGCCGGCCTCCTCGATGCGCTTCTGCACGGTATGAAGCTGCTGCTTCAGCGAGGAGTTCTCAAAGGCCCGGTTGAGCATGGTCTTGAGATCGCGAATCGAAGGCGGACGGCGGCAGTAGCCAAAGGCGCCGGTGCGCACCAGCTCGAACGCGGTGGAACGGAGCGCATCGTCGGCCATCAGGATTGCCGGAACCGAGGAAGCGATCAGCCGCCGGGAACACTCAATCCGCTCCTGGAGGGAATCGCGATGCGAGGAGAGATCGAGGATCATGACGTCGCATCCACCCGTCGAGATCAGGCTGTCCATGCCCACGCCGTCCGACTCCAGGAGAACCTGGAAGTCTTTGCCGAGCGCCGAGGAGAGCAAAGGGTGCAACGTGCGGTCTTCCGAGTAGAGTCCGATCTTGATCATGGGGTGCGAGAGCTTCCTCCTGCAGGATTCAGCGATACCGTTCAGAGTCGATCCGGCGGGCGATGTGTTCCTATGATCCTTGATCGGCGCGGCGCTGCCAATCCCTGAATAGTGCTAAAGAACGCGACAATGGTAATTGGCCGGGACGGATAACAAGTAATGATGCGTGTGACTCCGGAAGCCTCCGGGCGGGGTGGCCGCAACCTGCTGGAATGTAAATATTTATGCCGTGAGCGGGGCTCGCGCTGAGGCTAAACAGGGGAATTTCCCCGAAAATTGAGATGATTTCAATTTAAGTTATTGATTGTATTAAACTTAAATTGAATATCCTGCATAAGTCAGGGAAGGACGGAATCCTCGGGCAGTGCGGAGAAACGCTCGAAATCGGTTTCGGCACTGACCCTTGAGTAACACTTTTGTGTTATACCGGTAACAAGCTCGTAATTACCGATGGACACTGGTTTGACACGGCCGGAACGCCGCCGGGACCGCGAACGGTACCGGGATTGCTTCGAGAGAATGAAGGCTTGAGAGAATCGGGAGGCGCGCAGGGGTGCGACGGCTTCAGGTTCCGGGGCGTGAAGGCAGCCGGAATGAGTGTGGGCAGGATGCGGAAGGGCACTGGAGCAGCGCACAAGGCACGCATCAGGCCGGCATTTTGATGTTGATCTAACTTATTTATTTGTCCTATGTTTATAGCCATTGACCGGTGAATTGAGCCGGTCCAGTTTCCGGGTTCCCGAGGGGCCGCATTGCCGTGGCAGGGATTGCGCCGGATTCACTTTTTGTCCGGATGAGACGGGGGTCAAGCGTGTATACGGTCCGCTTCACCGTAGTTCGCCGCCAGTAAACAGCCGTGTACACCTGCCGTTTTCCTAATCGGTAAATGACTGAATTCATAGATTTTTATTACGGATTCGGGTTTGGTTGGCCAATTGCTTTCACCCTGTTGGTATCCGAACAGGGAAGGGGAAAAGGATCATGGGGACGCATTCGATCGCCTGGTGGCCGACCGTGATCGTCCTGGCTGTGGCGACTTTTACGGATCTTCGCAGCCGGCGCATTCCGAATTGGCTGGTGCTTCCTTTCCTTCCATTGGGTATAGCGGTTTCTGCGTGGTTTCACGGCTGGCATGGGGTTGAGCAAAGCCTGGCCGGATTGGCTGTGGGTGTTCTGGTCTTCGGTGTTTTCTTCTGGATGGGCGGCATGGGCGCGGGAGATGTAAAGCTGTGCGCGGCGATCGGGGCCTGGATCGGCCCCAGCCAGCTTTTCATAGCCCTGGTGCTCACCGGACTGGCGGGAGGCGTGATGGTGATTGGCTGGGCCGCGTATGCCGGATTTTTGCGCGACCTTTTCAAGGGTACGGGCGAACTGATGTTCGACGGCGCCAAGCGCGCTGAGGTTACATTGAGCAATCCTTTGCGGCGCAAGATGCCGTATGCGCCGGCCATCGCCATCGGAACGCTGTTCTCATTTTTTGCGCGTTGAGGGATCAGGAGCAGATTATGGATATATTCGATTCGAACGACCAGGCTGACACGCAGGCGCAGGAAGCGAAATACGCAATCAGGAGCGATTCTACAGTGACAACGGATTCCTCTCCCTATTTCGGTTCTCAATATCCTGAGTCGATCGGCTCGTCGACGCTGTCGATCGCTCTGATTGGCCCCAGTGAAGAGCGCCGTTCTGCGGCGGCTGCCGCCCTGACGGGATCATCGACCGGCAATGAGCTGCGCGAGTTCACGACGTATCCGCCAAGCCCCGACGAAGTGGCCAAGCTGGTGGAGCAGCAGTACGACATCGTGGTGATCGATCTGGATTCCGATCCGGAGTATGCGCTGGAGCTGGTGGAGAACATTTCCTCGAGCAGCGCCATTACGGTGATCGTGTACTCGGAGAAGCCGGACCCGGATATCCTGGTGCGCTGCATGCGCGCTGGGGCACGCGAGTTTCTTACTCTGCCGTTCGACGCGAACGTTGTGGCGGAGTCGCTGGTGCGCGCGGCGGCGCGGCGGCCGGTGAACAAAGCGGCCAAGAAGGCAGCCGGGCGGCTGCTGACCTTTATCGGCGCCAAGGGCGGGGCGGGCGCAACCACGCTGGCCTGCAACTTTGCCGTGGCGCTGGCGCAGGACCCGAACCAGAAGACGCTGCTGATCGATCTCGATCTGCCGCTGGGCGATGCCGCGCTGAACCTGGGCATAGCGGCCGAGTACTCGACGATCAACGCGCTGCAGTCGACCAACCGTATGGACGCGAGCTTTCTTTCGCAGCTTCTGGTCAAGCACAGCTCGGGCCTCTCGGTGCTGGCCGCTCCGGGCAAGTTCATCCCCTACGAGACCAGCGACGAAGCCATCGACCGGCTGCTCGAAGTGGCGCGGCAGGACTTCGACAACGTGGTGGTGGACTGGGGATCGAGACTGGACTTTACGGGAACGGCGGTGCTGCGCGAGTCGACTGCGATCTATCTGGTGACGCAGGCCGGCATTCCCGAGCTGAGAAATTCGAACCGGCTGATCTCGCAGTTTTTCACCGGCCCGTCCTCGCAGCTGGAGATCGTGATCAACCGCTACGAGCCGCGCTCGCTGGGCGTTGCCGACGAGCACATCACGAAGGCTCTTACGCGGCCGGCGCAATGGAAGATTCCGAACGATTATCCGGCGGTGAGAAAGATGCAGATCAACGCCACGCCCCTGGTGCTCGAGGATACGCCGATTGCGCGGCTGATCAAGCAGATGGCGCGGGCGGCGACGGGCCAGCCCGAGGCCCCGACGACGAAGAAGAAGGGCTTCAGTTTATTCGGTTGATGGCGCAGTAAGAACCGGCAAGCGTAGCGGCAAGATTTCCCCCCTGTGGATGGACGGTACAACGTGGAACTGCTGAATCTGGAAAAGTACAAAGCGGAAATACATCGAACGCTGATCTCGAAGCTCGATCTGGAGAAACTGTCGCGCGTCAACTCCAGCCAGGCGCGGCAAGCCGTGTCGAGCATCGTGAAGGAGATCATCGCGGATCAACGTGTGCCGCTGAACTACGACGAGCAGGAGAAGATTCAGGCCGACCTGCTGGATGAGGTCTTCGGACTGGGTCCTCTGGAGCCGCTGCTGCGCGATCCGAAGATATCCGACATCCTGGTGAACGACAAGGACCACGTGTTCGTGGAAAAAGGCGGCTTGCTGCAGAAGGTGAACACCTCGTTCCGCGACGACCGCCATCTGCTGCAGATCATCGACCGCATCGTGTCCCGGGTAGGACGCCGGGTAGACGAGTCCTCGCCGATGGTGGATGCGCGCCTGCCCGACGGCTCGCGTGTGAACGCGATCATTCCGCCGCTGGCTCTGGACGGGCCTTCGCTCTCGATCCGCCGTTTCGGCACCGGTCCGCTGGCGGCCAATCAGCTGGTGCAGTTGAAGAGCATTTCGCCGGAGATGATGGAAGTGCTGTCGGCCGCGGTGAAGGCTCGCATCAGCATCGTGATCGCCGGAGGCACCGGCGCCGGCAAAACCACGTTCCTCAATATTCTGTCGCAGTACATCCCCAACAACGAGCGGCTGGTGACAATCGAGGACGCGGCCGAACTGAGGCTGGCGCAGGAGAACATCGTGCGCCTGGAAACCCGGCCGCCAAATATCGAAGGGCAGGGCGCCATCCGCCAGCGGCAACTGCTCATCAACTGCCTGCGTATGCGCCCCGACCGCATCATCATGGGCGAGGTCCGCGGCGAAGAAGCCTTTGACATGCTGCAGGCGATGAATACCGGTCACGAGGGTTCGATGACCACGGTTCACGCCAACACCCCGCGCGACGCCATCTCCAGGCTTGAGTCGATGGTGGCGATGGGCAACATGAACCTGCCGGAGAAGTCGGTTCGCCAGCAGATTGCCTCGGCCATCACCATTGTGGTGCAGGCCACGCGCATGAGCGACGGCACCCGCAAGGTAACCAGCGTGGCCGAGATTACGGGTATGGAAGAGAACGTGATCAGCATGCAGGAGATATTCAGTTTCCAGAAGAAGGGGATCGGGCCTGACGGCAGGGTGATCGGCGTATTCCAGCCCAGCCGCATCCGTCCCAAGTTTCTTGAACGGCTGCGCGTCTCTGGCATCGTGCTGCCGCCAACCATCTTTGAACGGGAGACGCTAGTCAACTAGCGGAAAGGAGAGCTATGCCGCCTCTGGTTTTGATTTTGATCTTTGTGGGAGTGTTCACGGTCATCGCAGTGCCGGTGATTGCGATTGGCTCGTCCCGCAAGACCAAGCAGGTGCTGGCTACGCTGGATTCGGCGCTGGCTACGGAAACGCCCTCGGCACGGGAGCAGATCGTCAACCTGCGCAAGGATTCGACGCTGAGCAGCATTCCCTGGCTCAACCGCAGGCTGCTGAAGTTCCAACTGGGTCCGTATCTGCACGGGCTTTTGAAACAGGCCGATGTGAAGTGGAGCACGGGCAAGCTGCTGCTGATCAGCGCGGGCTGCTTTGCCGTGCCGGCGTTTGGCGTGTACAACCAGTGGGGCAACCCACTGCTGGCACTGGGAGCCGGACTGGTGTTGGCTTCGGCGCCGTTTGCATGGATTGTCTTCATGCGCAACCGGCGGTTCGAGCAGTTTCAAGCGGGATTGCCGGAAGCTCTCGATCTGATGGTGAGCGCGCTGCGCGCAGGACACAGCCTGATCGCGGCCATGGGCCTGGTGGCGCGCGAGTGCGCCGACCCGGTGGGCGGCGAGTTCAAAGCCTGCTTCGACGAACAGAACTACGGACTGGAACTGAAGGCCGCGCTCGACAACATGCAGCATCGCATGCCGCTGCAGGATCTGAAGATTACAGCTACGGCCATCATGATCCAGAAAGAGAGCGGCGGCAATCTTGCCGAGGTGCTCGACAAGACCGCGCACGTGATCCGCGAGCGGTTCCGGCTGAAGCGTGAAGTGATGGTGCATACGGCCCAGGGAAGACTTACCGGATTGATTCTGAGCCTGCTGCCGTTAGCGCTGGGCACGGCTCTTTATTTCGTAAACCCAACAATGATGAGCGTTCTCTGGCACAAGGACATTGGCATCAAGCTGATCTGGGCGGCGATAGGAATGACGATCCTGGGCGGGCTCGTGATTCGCCACATCGTCAACCTGGATATTTGAGAGGGAACCATGTTGATCGCACTTCTCACCTTCGGCGTGATTTTTCTGCTGTTCGCAAGCGGCGGGCTTTTGCTGTTCTATCGCGAAGCCATGCTCAAGCGCATCTCGGAAGTGATCGACCCGCAGATCAAGAAGCCCAGCAAGCGTTCGCTGATGGACACCATTCAGCAGACCGGGTCTTCGCTGGGCGGCGTTGTGGAGCACTTCGAGCATGTGCTGCCGAAGAGCCAGGCCGAGGTTTCGGTGGTTTCGCAGCGGCTGATCCGCGCCGGCTACCGCAACGAATCGGCTGTGAAGGTCTTCTACGGCATGAAGGTGCTGCTCCCGTTGCTATTGGTCATCCTGGCCGCAGTGACGGGATTGGCGCACATGCTGAGCCCATTCTTTGTCTACGCCACGGCGCTGGGGTTGGGTTTCCTGGGACCGGATTTCTGGCTGGGAAGACAGATTACCAAGCGGCAGAAATGCATCACGCGGGGCCTTCCGGACGTGCTCGATCTGCTGGTCATCTGCATCGAGGCCGGACTGAGCCTGGACCAGGCGACGGCGCGCACCGCGGTGGAGTTGCAAAGCGCCCAGCCGGAGCTCTGCGACGAGCTGCATGTCGTAGTGCTCGAGCAGCGCGCCGGCCGCCCGCGCGGGGAAGCCTGGAAGCATCTGGCGGATCGCACCGGAGTGGAGAGTTTGCGCAACATGGTTTCCATGCTGATTCAATCGGAGCAACTGGGAACCAGCATTGCCAAGACCATGCGCGTGCATGGCGATACGCTCAGAACGCAGCGCGTGCAGCAGGTCGAGGAACTGGCGGCAAAGACCTCGGTCAAGCTGGTTTTCCCGCTCGTATTTTTCATTTTTCCCGCGCTGTTTCTTGTGGTGCTGGGGCCGGCTGTACTCGTGATGATCGATTCGTTCAAGGCGCTTACGAACCAATAAGGAAGGAGGAGCGATGGATACCACTGTTATTGTTCGGGCTGTCGCCGGCGCGCTGTTTCTGATCGTGCTGGTGGTTTTGATTCAGCGCCGCCGCACTCGGGTGAGGTAAGCGCCGGGTTGCAATGTCATGGTGGCCGAGCGGAAATTGCGCGAGCCGCCAGCAAACGGTTGAGCAAGCGTGCAACGTGAGGGCCGGCTATTGAACAGCGGCCATTCTCGAAGGGTTACGGCAACACCACAGGAAAGAGGAAGGAAGCTCTATGGACACCACCACAATTATCCGGACGGCAGCAGGCGTTCTGTTTGTCATTGTTCTTGTGCTGTTGATTCAGCGCCGCCGCACCCGGGTAAAGTAACGCGGAGCGTGACAAGATTTGGCAGCGCTGCGGATGGGGACGGGCGCTGCCGCCAGATTCGATGATCCGCTGACGGGGGGCTGGCCGCACGTGGGGCAGATGCCTCGGCAAGATATTTTGACAGCGGCAAGGGTGAAGTGTCCCCTTTTCGCTTTCCTTGGACGCCAGAGCTATCCGGGACGAGGGTTCGATTGCATGTACGGGACACCAGGGGCGGAGCAGATGTACGGAGGACTGGAAGCAGGCGTGGCGACTGAGCACGCATTGCGACCAAGAGGGACTATGGAATCGCGGACACATTGCGCCTACAACCAGACCCGGGAGTGCTTCCTCGGGCTGGAGGTCACGGCTGCCGATCTTTCGTATGCGGGCATCGTGGAATTGATGGCTACGATTACGTTGAGGTCGGGCGAAGGCTTGTGGATCGTGCCATTCCGCGGCATCCCCACTACCGGACTTCCTGCGCCCCTGGATTTGATTTATCTGGATGAGGATTGCCGGGTCATCGATCTCGTGGAGTCGTTTCCGACCTTCCGCATCAGCTCATCGAGCCCGCGGGCAGCAAGCATTCTGGTGCTGCCGGTGCATTCGATCTACTCGTCGCAGACGCAGCCCGGCGACCAACTGGTGCTGTGCATCGCCGAGGAGATGGAGCGGCGGCTCGAAAAGATTACGAGTTTGCGCGGCGACACCACGGCGGTTGTGCAAAGCGCGGTTCTGCTGCGGGAGAAGCCGCTGTGGAGCGGCGGGCCCGGCCTGCTGGAGCTCGAGAACCGGTCACAGGAAGAGATAACCTTGGCCACGCGCACCCACGAGATGTCTCTGGTGCAGCCGGGAGAAAATCCGTCGCGGCCGCCGCGGAGCTGGCTGGAGCGCTGGTGGTCGCCTGATCCGCGCAGGGCTCCGCGCGACCTTTCGCCGGGCCTGGCAGCTTACTACTGGAACGGGGCGACGCCGATGGCGCACGGGATTCGCGACATCAGCTCGTCGGGGTTGTACGTGGTAACCGAGGAGCGCTGGTATCCGGGAACGCTGGTGTTGATGACGCTGCAGCGGACCGACTGCGGGGAAGAGCTCGAAGAGCGGGCGATTGCGGTGCAGTCGCGGGCGGTGCGATGGGGCAACGACGGAGTGGGCCTGAAGTTTGTGCTGCCTGACGCGCAGGACATCAAACGCGGGCACAACCTGCTCACCGACGGAGCCGACCGGAAGATGCTGGAACGTTTTTTGCAGAAGCTGAAGAAGAGTCTTTGAAAAGAGCGCCGGGGGCGCCGGATGAGGGGAAAAACGGCTTGGTTGAAGCAGGATGAAATGCTTCGATACGGCCGGGAGGACGAACGATGAAGATAGCATTCAACCGCGGAATACGAGCGCTGTGGGGCGGGCTCGGCCGCAGGAAAGACAGACCTCAGGAGGAGCCGCACCGCGAGGGGCGGCGAAGCCGCGGACGCATTCGGGCTTTGTGTTTCGGCGAAGACGATGGAAATGCACTGGTCGAGTTCACGCTGACGCTGCCGATCCTGATGGCTGTACTGATGGCCATTTTCGAATTCGGGATCGCCTTCAACAACCAGCTTCAGCTGACCCAGGCTGTCGGCTCCGGCGCGCAATACCTGCAGCAGATCCGGAACACGACAACCGATCCCTGCAAGGACACGATCACGACCATCGAGGGCTCGGCTCCGACGCTGAAACCGGCGAGCATCACGCTGACGCTCACCATGAACGGCAACACTCCGGTGACCGGGAGCTCATGCGCCGGAGATCAATCCGAGCTGACCCAGGGGGAGCCCGTGATTGTAAACGCGACCTATCCCTGCAACATCACCATCTTTGGCATTAATCTTTCATCGATCAAGACCATGAAATTTTCATGCAACTTGACGGCACAGCTCACAGAATACGAATACTAATTTCAATAACTACGAGGACAATTCCATGAAAAAGACTATCGGTTTTTTTGTCCGGAAAGCTCTCAATGATGAGCATGGACAGATACTGCCTTGGTTGGCAGTAGTATTAGTCGGACTGCTGGGAACTGCCGGGCTATCGATCGATGTTGGCCGGGCTTATGTGGTTCGCAGCCAGCTACAGAATTACGCGAACGCGGCGGCGTTGGCGGCGGCAGGAGAGGTGTATAGCACCTCCTCCACGAACAACGCGTCGACGGTCGCTACCACATACAGCGCCGGATCGGGCGATCAGAACGTGAACAGCGGCCTGGGGACGGTGACGACAACCATTACGACAGTTTGTCTGAACATCCTCATGCCGAACGAAACGGGCTGCCCCGGTGCTCCGGCGAATGCCGTCAAGGTCTCTGAGAAGGCGACCATGCCGACGTACTTCATGAAGCTTGCCGGCATCAATTCGCTTTCCATCAACTCATCGGCAACCGCATCCATGCAGGGCGCGGCGCAGCCGTGGAATGTGGCCATCGTTCTGGACGCCACCACCTCCATGGGTAGCGCGCCTCCCTCCGGCAGTTGCGCCGGGTTCAGCACGGAGTTCTCCTGCGCTCTGAACGGCGTTGAAACTCTGCTGCAGGACGTGAACCCCTGCTCCGGCGTTTCAACCTGTAGCAACTCGAACGCGCTATTCCGCGTAGCGCTCTTCTCGTTCCCGAATGTGCTGGCGAGTGGCACGGGCGGCGTTGCGGACGATTGGACCTGCGGCGGCACTCCGACCAATGAACCGTACACTCTGCCGGACACGAATCTGACCTCTTACACGCCACTTACCTACAGCAGCACGAAGTCAACCTATGAAGATACTCCGGTAAGCGCCGGCAGTGGCGACGCAAACGGTTTTGTCAGCGACTACTGGTCGGGGACATCTTCCAATCACCTGAACTCGAGCTCCAGTCTCACGGCGGAAGTCACCGGGTGCCTGAAGAATCCGGGCGGCGAAAGCACCTACTACGGCGGCGTGATCTATGCGGCGCAGGCGGCGCTGGTTGCCGAACAGAAAGTCTACGGCGGAAAGAACGCTATGATCTTCCTCAGTGACGGTCAGGCCAATGCAACCTCCGCCAAATTCCCGACCGGCGCTGTTACTCCATCTGCGGACGGCTACGCCGGAACCGCACTGACTTCGACGGGCTATTATCCCTCCTTGACGGATCAGTGCCAACAGGCGATCACAGCGGCGCAGACCGCAAATACTGCGGGTACGACCGTGTACTCCGTGGCCTTCAACTCGGAGAGCACCGGGTGCTCATCGGCTTCAGGAGGGACCGATTCATCCACAACTGCAACGGCGACCACCGGGAATGCGGCGATTTCGCACAGCACGATCACGCCCTGCATCGTAATGCAGAATATTGCCTCGCCTGCAACCTCCACCGCTTCGTATTTCTATGCGGATACCTCAAGCGGTTCCTGCACGGATACCGCGCATACGGTAAATCAAATCAGCACCATCTTCAGCGCCATCGCGGCAACATTTACGAGTCCGCGATTGCTGCCTAATAACGCCACGTAGCATCGGCATCCCAAAACGGCCCGGCAGGCGGATTGACCTCACCTGCCGGGCCATTTTTTTGCTTATCGCGAGGTAGCGCCGGCCTCCAGGCCGGCTGTCCCGGCGGCGTCCTCGCCGGCGGGAGCGATGCCTGGGCTACATTCGACGCGTACGTCTTCAGGACGATCTCGCCGAATGGGGCGTTTGTTTCGCAGTCCTCAATGAAGCCGTGCCCTTTCAAGACCGGGTGATGAAATAGCTGCTACTCGAACTCTTCGGGAATGATCAGCAGCACTTCTACTTTGGCGACCTGTCCGTTTTGCGATGCGGGCCTGAACTGCCAATGCTCCAGAGAGTCGAGAACGAACCTTGCCTGCGGGAACTGCGGCGGGAAGACGATGCTGAGGGTCTCGAAGCGGCCGGCGTCGTTCACGTAGCCGTGAATCATGAGCGCATCAGTGTCGATTGAACCGGGAACAAGGTCGGGCCGCACAATATTGTAGGGCCACGGAGCTTCAAGCTTCCCGAGTGCGCCGGCCTCCATCGCGTCGGCTGCGCGCGGCAGAGAGTATTGCAGGATCCAGCTCTTTTGCAGGCCCACATGCAGGTAGACCGTGTAGGCC
>JBAUCP010000246.1:0-3192 GCA_049677625.1 Occallatibacter sp.
CGACTTGCCGATGTTGTTCACCTCGGCGCGATGCATGCGGATCACGTCAAGAAACGGCTCGCGGTTTACATAGAACCCAGGGCAAGCTCCGCCCTGCCGCTCGACCGATGCAGTGAGCGGCGTGGCCGAGGCCAGCGCCGGGCAGCTTGCGGCAATCAGCGCCGACTGCAGATACGACTGCCCGCACATGATCGCCGTCATGCTCGCGGCCAGGTCGCGTCCCGCGGCCGAGTCATAGGGAAGCCCGAACGCCATCAGCAGCGCGCCCAGGTTCGCGTAGCCCAGTCCCAGCGGCCGGTAGTCATGCGAGTTCCGTGAGATTGCCTCGGTGGGATACCCGGAGTTGTCCACCAGGATCTCCATCGCCGTGATCATCACCGAGATCGCGTGCCGGTACGCGGGAATATCGAAGGTACCCGCCGGCGAAACGAACTTGAGCAGGTTGAAGCTGGCCAGGTTGCACGCCGAGTTATCCAGGAACATGTACTCCGAGCAGGGATTCGACGCATTGATCCGCGCCGTATTCTTGCTGGTGTGCCACTTGTTGATGGTGGTGTCGAACTGCATGCCCGGATCGCCGCACAGCCAGGTAGCCTCGGCAATCTTCCGCATGATCTCGCGCGCCTTGAACGACTGCAGCGGCTCGTGGCCCTTCACCGTATAGGTGGTGAAGTCGCCGTCCGCCTCATAGGCGCGCATGAACTCGTCGCTCACGCGCACCGAGTTGTTCGCATTTTGAAAGAAGATGGACGAGTACGCCTCGGAGTCCGGCCCCGAGCCGTCATAGCCCGCCCTGATCAGCGTAAAGGCCTTGGCCTCTTCCTTCGCCTTGCAATCGATGAACTCCATGATGTCAGGATGGTCCACATTCAGGATCACCATCTTGGCCGCGCGCCGCGTCTTGCCGCCGCTCTTGATGACGCCGGCAAACGCGTCGAAGCCGCGCATGAAGCTCAGCGGCCCTGAAGCTTCGCCGCCGCCCGAGAGCAGCTCCTTCGATCCGCGGATCGTGGAGAGATTGGTGCCCGTGCCCGAACCCCACTTGAACAGCATGCCCTCGGTCTTGGCCAGCGTGAGAATCGACTCGAGCGAGTCCTCCACGGCGTTGATGAAGCACGCTGAGCACTGCGGATTCCTGTATCCCGTAGCCGAGTACTTTACGCCGCCCGTCACCGGGTCCCAGTGCCAGTTCTGCCCATCTGAATCCGGCTCCAGCCGGTCGCAGCCCACGTTGAACCACACCGGCGAGTTGAAGGCCACCTTCTGCGTCAACAACAGGTGCGCCAGCTCGTCGTGGAAGATCTCCGCATCGTCGGCCGTGGCAAAGTAGCCGCCCCTGGCGCCCCAGTCGCGAACCGTCTCCGCCACGCGCGCCACCAGTTGCCTTACGCCGGTCTCGCGCTCCGGCGTGCCCATCTGCCCGTGCAGGTACTTCGACGCCACAATATTGGTGGCCGTCATCGACCAGTCAACCGGCACCTCCACGTCCTTCTGCTCGAAGATCGTGTTGCCTCTCGTGTCGGTAATCGACGCCGTCCGGCGCTCCCATTGCAGTTCGTTGTAAGGCGAAATGCCCTGTTTCGAAAACCGGCGCGTAAAGACCAGGCCTTTATCCGTGTAGCCCGCCTGCGGAACCGCCGCGGGACTCTGAAGGTGGATTTCGTTCATGGCATCCTCTCGATCGGCAAATAAGCTAGTGAAACTGCCCTCCCTATTCCGGCGAAAAACCGCCAGGAGGGCCGACGCATGTCGCACAACAAACGGGAAACGGGGATTGGAATGGGCGGCGATCTTCGAGTTCCGTAGCGGCCCATCAGGTAGGCGATCAGCCAGTTTTCATTACAATCCGTTTACAGCCGCAGATGAAAAAGTACCGCTGTCTGTGGTGCATGTCAACCGAAAACCACAACATCTGGTATTTTCGTTACATTCGCAGGCATCTGATTGCTAAACACCGCCATTTGGCTGTGGAAAGCTCCAGACGGCCTTATCTGGAGCGGATTTTCCGCCTCCGGAGTGCACCAAAACCCGTGCAATGGCCCTTTCCGGGCCCTCCCGCCGCGCAATTCCCAGCCTAGACCGCATCCGCACCCCAAACAAGGCGCAGAAACACTTCATTTTGATTGTGCAAATGTGCAAACGGTGGACATCCGGGAACCAACCTGGGCAAGAAAATGGGTGCCCCAGGTCTGGATTCTCAGACCTGGGAAAGCACGAACCCCAGCCCAGCCACTCCACACCCAGCAAGAAAATGGGTGCCCCAGATCTGGATTCTCAGACCTGGGAAAGCACAAATCTCAACTCTCGCTTTTCTTCCACCCAAATCCCTCAGGCAACTCTCCACCCCTCCGCGCCGCCGTCCAGAACGACTCAATCTCCACCGTTCCCTCCAACCCCGTCGCGTAGTGCCGGAAACTCGACCACTTCCAGTCTTCCGGCTTCTCCACTAATCCGCGAACCACCGGATTCCGGTGCATGTAGCGCAGCTTCTCAGTCGTCTTCTCTGCAGTGAACACGTTGAAGTCGTAGTAGCGCGTCAGCCAGAACGGCCGCTTCTCCTGCTGCTGAGTGACAGAAAGTTTCAACGACTGGATCGCCCGATCAAGCGTACTTATCTTCGGTTCGCTCACCAGCAGATGCACATGCTCCGGCATCACAACATAACCCGCAACCACAAACCTATACTTCCGCCGCATCCGTTCGAGACTCAACTCGAAAAGATCGCGCAACTCCGCGCGGCCAAGATATGCGAGCCGGTGATAGCAACTGAAAGTGATGAAGTGGAAGTTGCCGGATTGTTGATAACGAACAAGTCCTCGCGTCATCGCGAGAAGAATACACCTGCATGGGCTGGGTTAAGGTTCGTGCTTTCCCAGGTCTGAAAATCCAGACCTGGGAGAGCACAAATCTCAATCGACCAAGAAAAGAATTACGCCGTCACACCCAGCGCCAGCCTCTCCCACAGCCTTAGCGTAGGCTCAGCCTGATTGATCGTGTAGAAATGCAGTCCAGGCGCGCCGTTGCGCAGCAGCGTCTCGCAGAGCCGCGTCACCACGCACAGCCCAAAGTCGAGCAGCGCGGCCTTGTCATCCTGCAATTCTTCGAGCCGTAGCCTCACCCACCGCGGCAGGTCCGCGCCGCAGCCCGAGCAGAAGCGGAGCGTGTTCGCGCAGCCCGTGATCGGCATGATCC
>JBAUCP010000247.1:0-12771 GCA_049677625.1 Occallatibacter sp.
CAACAAGCGCAGCCTGCCGCCCAGACCGCGCCAGCCGCGCCCGGCTCTACGCAATCGGCCGCGCCCGCTGCCTCCGCCGCGCAGCCTGCCACGCCCACCATCAGCGCAGCGCTCGAGACGGACACGACGGTCGAAAACGAGCTCTACAAGATCGTCTTCACCAATCGCGGCGCACAGGTGAAGCACTGGATTTTGAAAAAGTATTTCGACGAGTCCGGCAAGCCGCTGGACATGGTGCAGGCGCAGGCCGCCGCGCGTTTCGGTCTTCCCCTCTCGCTGTTTACCTATGAGCCGGCGCTCACCGACCAGTTGAACCAGGCGCTCTATCAGGTCAGCGTCGCTGGCGCGCAGCCTTCGGCCACGGGCCTGGTGCTGGCGCCCACCTCCATCGCCTTCCACTACGCGGCCAATGGTCTTGATGTGGTCAAGACCCTTCACTTCGGTACCAGCTACGTTGTCTCCATCGAGACTGCGGTCACGCGCAACGGTGTGCCGGTCCGCGCACTGGTGCAGTGGCCCGCCGGCCTGGGCGATATGGAGGAGTTCTCGCAGGGGTCGATCATGCACGCGCAGACGCGCACCCCTTCTTACTTCGCGTGGTCGCTCGACGGCAAGCAGGACTCGCAGGCCTCGGCCAAGGTGAGCAGCAACAACACCCAAAACGCGCCCTACCAGTACGCGGGGATCAGCGATCTCTACTTTGCCGCAGCCTTCCTGCCCGACACGCCTGACACGGCGACCGTGGTCACGCTGCACTACACCATCGACCTGCCCAGCAACCTGAGCGACCCCACCAGCAAGAAGACTCCCGCCGACGTGCTCGGCATCGCAGTGGGCGACACGACCGGCATAACGCGCCTGCGCCTCTTTATCGGGCCCAAGGCCACTGACGTGCTCGCTTCCGTTCACTCCATCGGCGCGGACGGCAAAGCCGACGGCCCCTCGCTTGAGCCACTCATCCAGTTCGGATGGTGGACCATCATCGCCAAGCCGCTCTACATCATCCTGCGCTTCATGGTCGAGCACGGCATCGGCAACTGGGGCTGGGCGATTCTTGTCTTCACCGTGCTCTTCACGGTGGCCATGCTGCCCGCGCGCCTCATGATGACCAAGTCGTCGCTCAAGATGATGCGCATCCAGCCCAAAGTCGACGCGATCAAGAACCGCTATAAGAACCTGAAGGCCACAGACCCCAAGCGCTCCGAGATGAACCAGGAGATGATGGAGCTCTATAAAACCGAAGGCGTGAATATGTACGGCGGCTGCCTGCCCATGGTGGTGCAGATGCCGCTCTTCTTCGCCTACTACCGCGTCCTGCAGAACGCCGTGGAGCTGCGCCAGGCGCACTGGCTGTGGCTGCCCGATCTCTCCCGACCTGATCCGACCTACGTTCTGCCCATTCTGATCATCGTTACCATGTTTTTGACCCAGTACATTACGCCCTCGCCGGGCATGGACCCCGCGCAGCGCCGCATGATGGCTTTCATGATGCCCATCTTCTTCGGCTTCATGCTCCTGCACTACGCCTCGGGCCTGGCTCTCTACTGGTGCGCCAGCAACATCATCTACCTGGCCATGCAGATCTCCATCAACCAGTCGCACATCGGCAAGGAGATGCACGAGATCGCCGCCCGCCGCGCTACCAGGAAGCTCGGCCGCAAGTAGCCCGATCCCTGCGTCACCTATACCCTCCCGTGCCCCATCCTCTCGTCCGCCGCGGCGGACGAAAGGATGCGAAACCACAAAGCAACACCAGTTGCTCTCAGCCTGGCACGAAAATGGGTGCCCCACCTTCGGCGCAGTGCCGGGGTCCCCACGGACAGATCTTCGTCCGTGGGGTGGTATCGCGCCTAAGGTGGGAAAGCAAAGTCCTGACCCACCCTCTCACGGCCCAGCCCGATCAATCTCCGGTCCCACTCGCTGCGTCCCCGTGCCTTGTTGTATCGTCCAATGCGTATGGCAAATGCGAACTTGAGCGTTCCGCATCCCGCACCTGAGGCCGAAGAGATCTATCGCCGCTGGATCGCGTTTCTCGACGATGAGTTCACCCGTCACGGCTCGCCCACACGGCGCGCCGAAGTCGTCCGCGACCAGCTATACCAGCTTTACCTGGGGCGTCCTCATGGCGGCAAGCTCAACCTCACCCTGACCTCAGAGCTGCCGGGCAACGTCGTCAGCCTCTCGCTCGATCCGGAAAATGTTACCCTCGAGGCCGGCCACTTCGCTGACGTGGATCGCGAAAAGTTCGTCAAGCTCAAGCCGCTGCTCTGGTTCTGGCAGATGTTCGACCGCTCGCCCATCGGGCTCAATCACTGGCTGGGGCTGCGCTTCCGCTGCATGCTGGGCCGGCACATCTTCGCGCGCATGGGCACGGGCGTAAAGATCTATCACGGCGTCGATCTCACCTACGGCTACAACCTCTCCATCGGCGACGGCGTCACCATCCGCCAGCGCGCGCTGTTGAACGACCGCGGCGGCATCACCATCGGCGACCACGCCATCATCGGCTCCTATTCGCGCATCTTCTCCCACGCGCACGACCCCGCCAACTACGACAAGGTGAGGCTGGTGCCCACCGTCATCGGCGCCGGCGCGCGCATTGCCAGCCACGCCATCGTCCTCGCCGGCCAGAACGTGGCCGACGGCGAATCGGTAGGCACCTTCCCGACCGACCGCATCTGAACTACCGCGGGCTCACCGTGCACAAATATTTGCCCGGGAAAATCTGGTACCTAGTGCTATAGTTGATCCGTGCATGCCACGGCCCGGAAACGGTTCGCAGTCTACAAAACGAGGCCGTTTGCACGCTTCGCACGCAAGGCCCGCATACGCGATGCCGATCTTTGGGAAGCTGCCCACCTGGCGAATGCCGGCCGAATCGACGCAGATCTGGGAGGAGGCGTCATCAAGCAGCGCATTGCTCGCGCAGGCGAAGGCAAATCCGCCGGGTCGCGGTGCGTGATCCTCTTCCGCAGGGGACAGTGCGCTGTTTTCGTGCACGGCTTTGAGAAAAAGGATCTCGGCAATATCAAAGTCGACGAATTGGAGGCCTTCAAAGAATTGGCGAGCGTGGTTCTTGAATATAGCGACCGGGAAATTGCGAAGCGGGTCGCGGACGGAGCCCTGATCGAGATTCATTCACCGCAGGAGGATGGAAATGCCTAAGAAATATCGCAGCGATGTAATGAAGACGATTCACCAGACCGCGTCCGATCTCTTCGCATCCGGCGGCATGGATCGCAAAACCATGCGCAAGTTCGACGTCATGTGCCTTACGCCGATTGCAAAGATGACGCCCAAGAAGATTCGCGACTTGAGAACGCGCGAAAAGGCCAGCCAGACAGTCTTCGCGGCTTATCTCAATGTGACGCCGAGCCTGGTGAGCAAATGGGAGCGCGGCGAAAAGCATCCACAGGGGCCCTCTCTCAAGCTTCTTTCCCTGGTGGAAAAGAAAGGGTTGGAAACCATCGCCTGAGGGGAACTTTCGGTCTGCATTTGTCCCGCTCATTCATCCACCATGCTACTCTGAGTCTTCCATCCGTTCACGCCGGCCACGCAAAAAATGCGGGTTGAGCGCGCGGATATTGGAGTGATCGTTTGCAGTCCAGCGCCCTTCTCATTGCCGTCTTTGAGTTCGTTCTGCTGTTGTTTTCGCTCAGTGTTCACGAGTGCGCCCACGCCTGGATGGCCTCGCGCCTCGGCGACCAGACCGCGCGCCTGCAGGGCCGCATCACGCTCAACCCGATGTATCACATTGATCCCGTCGGCACGCTCCTGTTTCCCGCCATCATCATCTTCGGTCCCTTCATCGGCTTCACCTTCTTCAGCGGCTTGCTGGTCGGCTGGGCCAAGCCCACGCCGGTCATCACCCGCAACTTTCAAAAGATTGTCCGCGACGACAATCTGACCACGCTGGCCGGTCCGTTCTCCAATCTACTCCTCGTGGTGATCGCTTTCCTGGTGCTTGTGGTCTTCTGCATCGCGGTCCCCGGCGGACGCATGCTGGTCATCGCCAGCCTCAATGGCGGCATCGGGCTCAGCGCGCCCTCCGGTTTGCAGGCGGTTGTGGTGCTGGCCATCCTGGCCATCGAGATCAACCTCTCGCTGTTTTTCTTCAACCTGCTCCCCATTCCGCCGCTCGACGGAAGCCGCATGCTGCGCAATCTGCTGCCTTATAACGCCGTGCAGAGGTACGACCGGATTCCCATCTGGGTCAGCTACCTGTTCATGATCTTCCTCGGCGGATACATTCTGCGCCTGCTGATCGGCCCGTCTCTGGATCTGGTTCTGGCGCCGTTTTTGCATCTCAATCCCTAATGCGATCCCTGACCACCTCTGCCGCGCCGCCCACTGCAACGGCCCCTTTACAATAGAAAAAGCCTTTCGGCGATTTCTTGTGAAAGCCGGCGCTCCCTTTGTAGCGCCACATTGGAATCAAGAGACACAATGCACGGAACCCCAACTCCATCGTCCCGCCCCCGCGTGCTCAGCGGCATGAGGCCCACGGGCAAGCTCCACCTGGGCAACTACATGGGCGCGCTGGCCAACTGGGTCAAGCTTCAGGACAGCTACGAGTGCTACTTCTTCATCGCCGACTGGCACGCGCTCACCACCGACTACGCCGATCCGAGCCGCCTGAAGCTCAATACTCTCGACGTGGCATTGGACTGGTTAGCAGCGGGTCTGGACCCTCAGAAATCGACCATCTTTATCCAAAGCCATGTTCCTCAACACGCGGAATTGCATCTGCTTTTCAGCATGATCACGCCGCTCGGCTGGCTGGAGCGCGTGCCCACTTACAAGGAGCAGCAGGAGAACATCACTGGCAAGGACCTCAGCACTTACGGCTTCCTCGGCTACCCGCTGCTGCAGGCCGCCGACATTTTACTCTATCAGCCGCAGTTCGTTCCCGTCGGCCAGGACCAGGTTGCGCATGTGGAACTGACCCGCGAAGTTGCCCGCCGTTTCAATTCGATGTACAAGACAGCGGTGTTTCCTGAACCAGATGCGCTTTTGACGCCATCTCCGAAGTTGCCCGGTACCGATGGCCGCAAGATGTCCAAGAGCTATGGGAATACGATCGGACTTACGGAAGAACCATCTCTAATTGCCGAAAAAATTCTCGGAATGTCCACGAACGGGCAACGTCCGAGACAATCCGATCCCGGTGACCCTGACCTCTGTCCCGTAGGCGACCTGCATAAGGTGTTTAGTACGCCCAGCGTAATTGCGGAAACTCAAGCAGGCTGCCGCAGCGCCAGCATTGGCTGCAAAGATTGCAAGACCACGGCTGCTAAATCTGTTCTTGAGCGCATTGCACCTATTTATGCTAAGCGCCACGAGCTCGAAGCCAACGTCGAGAGTGTATGGGAACTTTTGAGGGCTGAATCAAAGAAGGCAGAAATTCGCGCCGAGGAAACAATGGAACAAGTGCGCGATGTCTTTGGGATCGGACGAAATCTTGGCAATGTTGGAAATCGTCTTGGTTTGAGTTCATCAGCGGAACGTGTCTCTGCCGGGCGCGATTTACGCAAGTTTCCAGCCCTCTCCGATCAAATCGATCACTCAAATCTTGATCGAATCAGTCTTCTTGTTCAGAATCACTGGCTAAGCAATTTTGTGCCGAGCGACATCGCGATTACTAAGAGCTCTGACGGCCAATTGTTGACTGCCAAGAAGAAAAGAGTCTTATTAGTGCGATACGGCCAAAAGGGCCATCAAAGTTGGATGTTCGCAATCCCTCCCAAGTCCTTCGAGGTATGGGTGCTAATCTGCGATATCGGAAATTGGCTCGAAGATTTTGTCATTCCCCAAAAGTATTTCTCCGCGGACTTTGCTTATGCCAAGAAAGCAGCCGATGCTCAGGGATATCCTGAGGTTTGGGTAGCTATCCACCAACAAGGTGGGGATTATCGGTTGCAAGTACATCCAAATGCGCCTTCTGGAGATGGGGTGGATATCACGAATTTGCGTAGAAATTATGAGCCACTGAGATAAGAGCAGAGAGAAAACATTGACTGACGAATCCCCCAATCCGTCCACCACCCCCGAGCCGGAACCCGCACCAGCCACCGCTCCGCCGCTCGTGCTCACCTCGCCGCCCGTCCCGGCAGAAAAGCCGGCCAAGGCTGCCGCGCCCGCCCGGCAGCGCGAAGAAGCCGCCGACACCTCGCCGTTTTCCGTCCTCGTCGGCCAGGTCTACGACGGCCCGCTCGATCTGCTGCTCGACCTGATCCGCAAGCAGGACATCGACATCTACGACATCCCCATTGCGAAGATCACCGCGCAGTTTCTCGCCTACGTGAACCAGCTCAAGGCCAGTGATATGGATGTGGCCGGCGAGTTCATCTACACCGCCTCGCTGCTCATCCACATCAAGAGCAAGATGCTGCTGCCGCGCGCGCCCTCCGGCCCCGGCGAAGCGGACGAAGACCCGCGCCGCGAGCTGGTCGAGCGCCTGCTCGAGCACGAGCGCTTCAAGAGCGCCGCGCAGATGCTCCAGCAAAAGCAGATGCTCGAAGCCGCTTCCTGGACCAACCCCGGCATGCGCGACTTCCGCGACGACGCCGGCGCCGAGCCAGAGATCGCCGCCGACACCGACGACCTGGTCCGCATCTTCCGCGACATCCTGGAGCGCGCCCGCAGCCGCCCCATGATCAACGTCGAAGAAGACTCAGTGACCGTGGGCCAGATGATCCAGTACCTCTCGCGGCGGCTCACCATGGAAGACAGGCCCGTGGCCCTGCACAAGCTGCTCAGCCACACCCGCTCCGAACGCGCGCTCATCGCCCTGTTTCTGGCGCTGCTGGAGATGGTGCGCCTGCAGGCCATTCTGCTGCGCCAGGACCGCCAGTTCAGCGAGATCTTCATCAAGAAGCACACCGGCTTTGAGTCGGTAATGAACCAGGGCCTGGCCAACGCCCACGACGACTGGAAGTGAGATTTCGTGAACCCTCCCTGGTTATAACTTATGTTATAATCTGTTCGGATCTCAGAAGGATTTTCATGGCCACCACCACCAAAGTCATCGCCATCGGCAACTCCGCCGGAATCATCCTGCCCAAGGAAACCCTCGCCCGTCTCAACGTCCAAAAGGGCGACACGCTGTACGTGCAGGAAACCTCATCAGGCTTCCAGGTGAGCCCTTACGACGAGGAGTTCGGCGCCAAGATGGAAGTGGCTGACCGGGTCATTCGCCGGTATCGCGATGCCTTCAAGAAACTGGCTGAGTAGCGTAAGCAGGCCCTCCATTGAAAGAACCTGTCTGGATTCGCACCATCGAAGCTCTGGCCTTCCATTCACAGCAGATCGCGCTCTTTGGCGGCTCCGATGGAGTGCGCGATGCGGGCTTGCTGGACTCAGCACTAGCCCGGCCAAAGAACCTGTTCGCCTACTCTGAATCCGTCGTTACCATGGCCGACCTGGCTGCGGCTTATGCATTTGGCATCTCCAGCAACCACCCGTTCGTCGACGGGAACAAGCGAACCGCCATGCAGGTCTCCTTCGTTTTCCTGGAGTTCAACGGATTTCCTGTTACTGCCAGCCAGGAAGACGCCTGTGCCACCTTTCTGCGCCTTGCAGCCGGCGAAATATCCGAGCCTGAGCTCGCCCAATGGTTTGCCGAGCACACCAGCGCCGTATAGGATGATGGTTCCGGCATTCGCTGCCGGAAATCCACTCATGTGCCCGCCGCCAGCCGCCGATGAACGCTTCGTGAGCGACCAGACGGCAGCGCCGGCCAAACAGGAAAAGGACACTATGCGCGCTCAGCAGGAGGAGTCAGCCGGTGAGCTGCGCTACGTCGCCCGGCAGCCCATACTGGACGGGCACGGCCTCGTGCACGGCTACGATCTGGTCTTCCGCAACCCGCCGCAGGCCATCTTTCGCCGCGATGCCGATGCCGCCGTTGAAACCATGCTCGACAACGAGGTGCTCTTCGGCCTGGAACACCTGACCAACGGCCTGCCCGCGTTTGTCAGTTGCAACGCTGAGGCGCTCACTGACGACCTGGTGCTGGTTCTCACGCCCAACCTGACCGTTCTCGGCGTCCCGTCAGGTATTGAGCCCACGCCACGGCTGGTCGACGCCTGCCGTACGCTGCGCGCCCGCGGTTTCCGCATCTCGCTCGACGACTTCGTCTGGAACGAGCGGCTGCTTCCGCTGGTCGAGCGCGCCGACTACATCCGCACCGACTTCCGCCAATTTGCCCCCGGTGAGCAGCACCGATTCACCAATCTCGGCCTCAACTCCATCACCCTGGTGGCCCAGAAGGTGGAAACGCAGGAGGATTACCGGGAGGCCTGCGACAAGGGCTTTACCCTCTTCCAGGGCGGCTATTTTTGCCATCCGGTGCTGCTCAAGCAGCACAAAATCCCCGCCAACCGCCTCTTTCACTTTGAAATTGTGCGCGAGCTCTATCACGACCCCATCGACATCAAGAAGGTCAGCCAGCTCGTCCGCAGCGACGCTTCGCTCACCTTCCGCCTGCTGCGCCTGGTCAACTCGCCCATCTACGCGCTGCGCCAGGAGGTCCGCTCCATCGAGACGGCCATCATGATCCTGGGCGAAGACACCTTCCGGCGCACCATCTCGCTGGCCATTCTGAGCGAGATGAACGCCGAGCAGCCTATTGAAATCCTGCACATGGGCCTGTTGCGCGCCCGCTTCTGCGAGCTGGCGGCACGTATCTTCAAGCAGGACCCCTCCGAACAGTATCTCCTGGGCCTCTTCAGCCTTTTGCCAGCCATGCTGCGCGTCTCCATGGAAGAGATTGTGTCCTTACTGCCCTTGCGCGGTTCGATCTGCCAGGCGCTCACCGGAACCGAAAACCCCGAGCGCAGCCTGCTCTCCTGGATCGAAGCTCACGAGCAAGGCGACTGGGCAGCCTGCGACCGCATCGCCTCGGCCCACGGCCTGCGGTCGAACCAGTTGGTCGTGTGGTACGAGGAAGCGCTCATCTGGGCCGCATCCGCTTCGCCCGGCATGTCCTGAAGCCGCCTGAAGCCCAGGGGCTGTATCCACGCATATATCTACGCTAAGTTGCTGATGAATAAATTAAGAGCACTGTCATCCTGAGCGGAGTCGGGAGCGTTTTCTGCTCCCAACGGAGTCGAAGGACCTGCTTTTTGGGCACTCCATTAAGTAATGAGCTTTCGGGACACCACACTAGCACCGGCCGGCCAAAAAGAACCGCAATCGTCCCCAACAATTCATCCTCCTTTCATCTGACTCCTATATCTCTGGCTCCAGTCCGGAAACACACCTGTCCCCAGACTCCGGACAACATCCGATCTGCACTTCGATTCGAACCAGGGAGCCTCCTATGGCGGACATGGCAACAACAGTCGAAACCGCTCATCCCGGCGCGTCGCTGCTCGACCGCAAGATGAAGAAATCGCCCGCGTGGATCAGCACGATCATCGTGCTGGCCGCCCTCGTCGGCGGACTCGTTTACATCGGCTTCCACGTAGCCGGCGATCTGGGCAACATCGTCATCGTCAGCATCTGGCCCTATGCTCTGCTCGCCCTGGCGCTGTTCATCGCGCTCAGCTTCGAGTTCGTCAACGGATTCCATGACACGGCCAACGCCGTCGCCACGGTCATCTACACTCACTCGCTCGAGCCGAATATCGCCGTGGTCTGGTCGGGCCTCTGCAACCTGCTCGGGGTGCTCACCTCGGCCGGAACCGTAGCCTTCACCATCATCACCCTGCTGCCGGTCGAGCTCATCCTCAAGGTCAGCTCCGGCGCCGGCTTCTCCATGGTCTTCGCCCTGCTCATCGCCGCCATCCTGTGGAACCTGGGAACCTGGTGGCTGGGCCTGCCCGCTTCCAGCACCCACACCATGACCGGCTCCATCATCGGCGTGGGCGTCGCCAACCAGTTGATCAGCGGCGGCAGCGGCACCTCCGGTGTCGATTGGGCCCAGGCCACCAAGGTCTTCGAGGTCCTGCTGGTCTCGCCCATCGTCGGCTTCGGCTGCGCCGCAATTCTCTTCGCAATCGCCAAGATGACCATCAAGTACCCGGAGCTTTATGAAGCGCCTAAAGACAACACGCCTCCACCGTGGCCCATCCGCCTGCTGCTGGTGATCACCTGCACCGGCGTCAGCTTCTTCCACGGCTCCAACGACGGCCAGAAGGGCATGGGCCTCATCATGCTTATCCTCATCGGCACGGTGCCCACAGCCTATGCCTTGAATCACGCCGTCACGCCCCACGAAATGCAGGACTTCCTTGCCGCCTCAGACAGGGCCGTCGCCATCGTGGACGCGCACGTCGACAGGAACGCCATCCTCGGCGGCGATCCACGCTCCGAACTCACGGCATACCTGCGCACCAAGCAGTTGCAGCCCGACACCATGACCGCGCTGCGCGAGAACATCCGCGACCTTGAAGGCGACGTGCAGGCCTATGGCGACTACAAGCACGTTCCACCCAGCCAGCAGACCAACGTCCGCAATGACATGTACGTCACCAGCGAAACCCTGCGGGTGATGGCCAAGACCCACGCCGTCACCTTTACCAAGGACGAGCAGGCAGCCCTCGACAACTACAAAGCCAAGGTCGACAAGGCCACCAAGTTCATTCCCTCCTGGGTCAAGGTAGCCGTGGCGCTCGCGCTCGGTCTCGGCACCATGGTCGGTTGGAAGCGCATCGTGGTCACGGTGGGCGAAAAGATCGGCAAAGAGCACCTGACCTACGCGCAGGGCGCCTGCGCCGAGCTGGTAGCCATGGCCACCATCTTCGCCGCGGACAACTTTGGCCTGCCCGTCTCCACTACCCACGTTCTCAGCTCCGGCGTGGCCGGCACCATGGCCGCCAACAAGAGCGGCCTGCAGTTCTCCACCATCCGCAACATCGCCGCCGCCTGGGTCTTCACCCTCCCCGCTGCCGCGCTGCTCTCTGGAAGCCTCTTCTGGCTCTTCCGCCATTTCTCCAGTTAGGGCACAAAGCTCCGCAGGCGCCCGCTTCGGCGGGCGCCCTTTTTTTGCGGCTCGCACGGCAAAGCCGGACTCGAAGACCGGCGTCAGCGCGCCCGCATATCAAATCTGTTTGTATTTCGTCTTGAATTGGTCGCACATCTGCTCGGCATCCAGGTCATTCACGAAGCCGGGAGGTTCGTTATCCCGCAGCCTTTCTACATGCACCAGGTAAAGATTCATCACCTTTTCCAGCGCCTCGTCGCCGGCTGCCTCGATCAGCGCCATGCGGCACGCGTAATAGTAGCGGATCGTCAGAAGCCTCCACAGGTAGCGCCGGGTTACGGAGTCGTACTGCCCCACGCGCCGCAGCCGGCCGGAGATGATCTGCTGTGCAAGCTCGATAAAGTCCACCACAATCTCCGTCTCCACCAGGCCGTCCGCAGCGTTGAAAATGGAGTCAAGATGGCTGACAGCCGCGTGACAATAGACCAGCGTGTTCCTCATTGTCTGTGTAACAGACGGATGCGTGCAGGCCAGGTCGTAAATGGCGTGCCCATTGATGGTCATCTCCCGCAGCACCTGGTGCGCGTCCTGCTTGTCTTTGCCTTTTTTTCCCGCCCCCTGAATGCTCGCGCCGGGGCACACCACGTGTGCCGTCGGCGGTATGAATGGCGCCCCATGCGGCATCGTCAGTCCGGACATGAAATCCAGGCACAGCAGCACGGTGTAAGTAACCTCCGCGCGCTGGATAGCGTGCACGGCCGGATCTTCGTTCAGTTTGGTAATCGCGATATGGTAACTGTTAGGGCTCTCCCGCAGGCTCTCGCAAAGCAGCAATCCAACCTGCTTGCAGTGGAAGCACACGATCGGCTGCACATTGCCTGAAGGCCGTCCGTTCAACATCATCGGAGCCACAAGAAACGGCTTCATAGTGAACGGGCTCTCCGGCGTCAGTTTACGCCGGGCTGCAATCACGCTCGAAGGATCGGCGGGTTTGCCGTACTCCTCCAACTGCTTCTGTGCTTCGGCCAGTTGCGTGTCGCCGGGAGGCAGGGTCGTCTTCAGGTGGACCTCGTAGGGCGTCGAGTCCGATTCGCTGGGCGAAATCGGCACTCCTGTCTTCGCGCAGATGTTGCAGACGATGTGCGTCGCACCCTTTCCATCTGGATTGGCCGTGAATTTGCCTTTTACCACTCTGTATTTCATTGAGAGTTGTCCCCCCGTGGTTGAGCGGCGCGCAGGATGGTTCGTTGCGTCTAGGACCCGGCTCAACGGATGGAACCAGATATCGAAGCAGGCGCGCCAGTGCAGATTCCAGGGACAAGGGAATTCTAACCCGATTTTTGCTATGGCAGGTCTCCAATTGATGCAGATCGAAAGCAGGATGCCGAGTGGCTTTTTTTCTCAACAAAAAGCCGCCTTGCACGAAACTCGGCTCTCGCGATCTCCACAGCCGCGCAGCTCTTCCAGCAGGCAGCCCAGCCCCGCATCCGGTACCATACAGGAGGGCCTCTGCAACGAAAGGCCCTTTATCGAACTATGAGTCTGAAAGCAAAACTGGAAGCTGTAATTTACGCCGCTGAGGAGCCAGTCACCCTGGCCCAGCTTGCCGCTCTTTTTGCGGCCGACGCCTTCGAATGGAAGGCCGAGCAGGAGGCTGCGCGCGCCGAGCAGGCTGCCGCTGAGGCCAGCGCCGAAGGCGATCCGTCTGCGCCATTACCCCTTTTGAATGAGGAGCAAAGCTCCGGCGAACCAGCCGCTGAAACCAGCCCTGAGCCGGTTGCCGGATCGGCCCAGGAAACTGCGGCGCCGGACGCTGAACCGGATGCTGAACCAGACGCTGAAAC
>JBAUCP010000248.1:0-2121 GCA_049677625.1 Occallatibacter sp.
GCTGCGGCCAGCACGCCTGCCTGCCTCATGCCGCCGCCTAACGCTTTGCGAAAGACACGTGCCCGCCGCATCTGCTCCCCGGAGCCCACCAGCATGGAGCCCACCGGGGCGCCCAGACCCTTCGACAGGCAGAACATCACGGTATCGAATCCGCGCGTGAGCGTTTGAACATCGACGCCGAGCGCAACGGCGGCGTTGAAGATGCGCGCGCCATCCAGATGCGTGGGGAGCTCACGCTGTTTTGCGTTTTTCCAGATTTCTTTCATGACTGAAAGCGGCGTGCAGCGACCACCTGCCAGATTGGCTGTGTTCTCGATCTCGATGAGGCCGGTAGCGGCGCGGAACGAGCCCCAGGGCTGGATCACCGGCTCGATGTGCTTCCAGGTAAGAATGCCGCCCTCGGCGGGCACGGCGCGGATAAGGCAGCCGGAGAAGACGGCGGTCGTGGCCATCTCCCAGTCGAGGATATGCGCGCGCGACTCGGCGATCACCTCCTGGCCGGGCTGGGTGTGCAGCCGGATGGCGATCTGGTTGCCCATGGTACCGGTGGGCACGAACAGTGCAGCCTCGCGGCCGAAGATCTCAGCCGCGTGGCGTTCGAGCAGGTTCACGGTAGGGTCTTCGCCGTAAACGTCGTCGCCGACTTCGGCTGCGGCCATGGCGGCGCGCATCGCGGGGCTGGGGCGGGTGACGGTGTCGGAGCGGAGATCGATGATGGCGGGCACTGAGTTTTGCCTTTCAATGATGATAGGAACCTGGTCGTGGCGCAGTTAGCGGCGTGCTTTCCCAGGTCTCAAGATCGAGACCTGGGGCACCCCTTTTCGTGCTGGATTTGATTTCCGGAGATATGAGCCGCAGACCACCATCTACTGTTCCCTGTTCCCTATTCCCTGCTCTTACGGTATCTGCGCCATGGGTAGCTCCATCACCGGGGTGCGCTGGCCGTTCTTGACTGCGATGGCCCACAGGCCGTGGAAGTTGGCGCGGATGCTGGGCTGGGATTTCAGGAACGCGCTCATCACCGAGGTCGCTTCCGTGCGCAGCGCTGCGGGGTCGGTTACGCCGGTGGACTCGTAGACCACGTCGAGGTCGGGCGCGCGGAGCGAGGCGTCCACGCCCACTGAGTCGATCTTCCAGGTGCGGTCGCCGTCGGCCAGCGAAAGCGGAAAGACGCTTTGCGGCGCGGGGCTGATCTGCTGCTGTTCCTGGCGGAGTTTCTGCAGATTGGGCGAGGAGAGAAAGTCGAAGGGAAGCTGCAGGTAGGCGGCCAGGTCGTAGTCGTACCAGGCGCTCCAGGGGTCGGCCTGGGCCAACGAACGAGCGCGCTTCCAGTACCAGACGCCGTCGTGGCTGTCGAGCGCGCCGGGACGCACTGAGAGCCCGGCAAGCTGCCATGCCGATGCGGAGCCGTTCCACGCCAGGACGAGTCCGAGCTGGCCGGCGAGCGGCGCGCCCAGCGCGTCAGCCAGCAACACGGCGTAGCGGCCCGGCGGCAGCTCGTGCATCGAGAGGGTGATGTTCAGGGAACCGCTCGCGTTGGAGCAGAAAAACTCAGTGTCGGCGGGCGCGGCCTGGCTGGATGCGTCGAGCAGAAAGCCGTCGCGGAACTGCACGTGGCCGTTGCCGATGAGCGGCCCGGCCTGCTCCACGGCCGCCTGAATTCCGCCCCACTCGGAGGCCTCGGCGGGAAGCAGCGCGGCCTTGACCGTAGTCTCATCCTGGCCGGCGATGGCCTGCACCAGGCGCATTCCGGCGTCGGCGAGAGCGGTCTGGTCCGCAGCGGGCATTTCGTCCTGCATGGTGCAGGTTGCGGCCAGGCCGGCTACCGGGGTGAAGAGCAGAACCGCGGCGGCAACGACCTTCCAGCAAATGCGCATTTCGGGAAACATCCTCTCGGGAAACATCCTGTCAGGGCATTAGACGCAGATTTCGAGCGTCCATGGATCACTGCTAGTCTATTATGAAGCGGCAGGGAGACGCGGCTTGAGGGATGCGCGTTTCCTTCGCAGCCCTGGAACCGATTGCGTGGAGCCGATTGCGATGCAGATGCAACCCATTGCGCGCATTTCCGCCGCCGGCGGGCAATTGCGCCGGCGCGCGCTGGGCCCGCTGGTCTTGTCC
>JBAUCP010000249.1:0-2231 GCA_049677625.1 Occallatibacter sp.
GAACAAACCACACGTGTACACGAAGAAGTTCATCATGTAGGTGTGGTTTGCGTTTTTGACACGGCAGAGACCTGATTCGACCATCGCGAAGCCGGCCTGCATGAACATGACAAGGAAACCGGTGACCAGAGTCCACACAAAGTTGATCGCGATTTTGTTCTGTCCAACTTGGTTGGCCGCGTCTCCCAGGGTGAGGCCGGCCTTGGCATCGGCCACAGGCACGTCGTTGACGGTACCCGTTAGGGTGCCTCCAGGATCGCCATTCGCCAGAGTTGCAGTTGTGGGCGCCTTTGTGAGGGCATCCTTCAACTCGGCAGCCGACGCGGATGGTGCGGCGTCAGCCCGAGCCACGGTGGCTGCGCCTGCCATTAGTACGACTGCCAGGGCGCAAGTCCAAGCTGCAAAGCGTGCAATTCTCATCAGATTTCTCTCCATGAGTTGGTTGATGATCGCCGAAAAGGATAGGGGAAGAGCAACTAAGTCTTCCATATCGCGTTCTTGCTGACGGCAGGCGCCAGAACGAAGAAGATTCCGGCGAGCGAGATAGCCAGACCCACGATCGACGTCATCATCCGCCCGCCAACGCTCGCAGTTATATGCAATCCAAAGAGCACGGTTAGCCAGCCCAGCAGTACAACCGCCACGCCTGCCAATTTCATCACGGCGGGTTGCGGGCCGATCCCGGTCTGGCCTTCTAGGGGCTTGATCTTAAAGAGCCCCCAGAGTGATACGACGACGGCACCGAGGCCGAGTACCAGCGCCACCTTGGCCGCGCCCGATGAGAAGAATGCGATTCCGGCGCAAACTGCGGTCAGCCCCGCCATGAAAAGCGTTAACGATTTTCCCTGTGACTTTGTTGCCGCCATTACTGCCCTCCTTGATTAAAGTTTGGAATCCCGAATGCCAACTGCTCTTGCCCAACAGACCATCTATGAAGCCACTCTTGATTGCCAGACCCACCTGTATTCGAGCTTGCGAGCCGCGCGAACCGGGCAGGCCAGACCACTAACAACTCAGGAAGACCGAAGTCAGGCTCTCCATCTCGCCCGCCTCCAAGGTAAAGTGGAAGCCGCACAGCTTGGCCCGCATGGCCACTGAAGCAACGCGCTCAAAAACGTCGTTGTGCCGGTTCACTTTGCCAGTCATCACCAGTTCCAGCCGATGTTCAGCGTCGGCGCGGAACATACGCAGTTCAGCGTTGATCACGGCCGGAAACGACTCAAAAATAACTTCGCGCAAGCTCAGTGCATCCCTCAGCGCCTGGAGTGTCTGGTTCTCCTTGGCCAGATGCACCGGAAGGTCTTTGTCCCACGAATCGAGAGGGCGCATCAACCAGTCGCATTCCACCGAGTCTCCCTTCCACTCGAACCGCAGCAACAGCAGTGGTTCCCGAGACAGGGCGCCGTAACGCAGTCTTCTTCGCACCCTGCCTAGAAAGTCCGCGGCAAGCACCAACTCTCTCATGAGCGGCGTAGAACCTCCCGTAAGGGCTTTTGCGATTGGAGTTTTTGCGGCGAAGACTTTTGTGACGGCAAAACCATGAAAACAATGAACTGTGCCAGAACGGTGAGTTCGGCAACCATGGGGGCCCCCCGCTGCATGCGCACCAGGAGCAAGAGCACGACCATGGAGCACCATTGCCAGCGCGAAATTCTTAGTCGCTCTATCCGGTCAGTCAGGACAAAAAGTCTTTTGGGCGCAAGCCCTCGAACATCGGAAGAACCGGAGCGCGCACGAAAGCACGCTATTGCAAAGAATGCTGAGAGCAGAACTTCTACCAAAAGCGCCTGAGTGCTCATTTCGCCTCCGCGAGATCGATAACCTGATGACCAGCTAAGTGCAGATGAGCCGGTGCGCGTTGTTGCAGCGTGGCTGCAGCAGACGTACGGACCAATAATGAATTCAAGTGCAGATGCGGAAAGTGGTCGCAGAAGCGGAAATACAATTAGCGCGGCAAACTTGCGATGCTACCGGCGAGACTTAGTTCGCAACCATTACCCAACCGTTATGGAGAGACGGTAGTACTTGTCATGCGAGAATTCAATCTATATCTTGGTATAGTCAAATGAGATCGAAATAAGGATCATATAAGGAATTAACTTAGAAAAATCCTTCCGCTCAATCAAGCGGACGCGCCACGATGGCTCTTTTACGCACTCGGACATCCTTACCAACTCGGCCCCTTCAGGAACAATCAAAGAAAACACAAATCGACAGACGCATCAGGGCGG
>JBAUCP010000250.1:0-3206 GCA_049677625.1 Occallatibacter sp.
TGGTGTTCTTCAGCCATCCGAGGTGATTGCGCGAGGATGGGAGGATGGGTAGCCCCGCGCCTGTCGTCATTCTAGCTGAGGATACACGTCATGCGCGTTTCGTACGAGCCTACCTGCGAAGCCGGCACCCAAGACTGCGTCAGAGGGACATATTTGACACGCCTATGGCGAACGGAAAGTGCAGCGGTGAGCAATGGGTCAGAGAACATTATGCGGAACAGATTCTTGCACATCTCATCCGCCGGACCAAAAAGCCAAACGAGGGTAGGCCCGAAAAGTGGCTAATCGTGGTCATCGATGCCGACAAATGGACTGTCCAGGATAGATTGAATGAACTCCAAGAGCGCATCACGGGATCGGAGGACGAGCGCGTGCGCAAATGCAAGGTAGAAAGAGATAACGTTGCTCGCCTAATTCCGAAATGGTCGATCGAGACTTGGATAATAAACCTTAACGGTGAAATTGTTGACGAACACACGAAGTATAAGCGTCTTCATTGCGCTGGGACGACCTAACCAAGCCTGCAGCCATGGAGCTGCACAACTGGGTCCGCAGCGGTCAGAACCCGCCAGATCGTTGCACGTCTTCGCTAAGGCATGGAATTGAGGAATTGCGGCATCTGAATTCGTAGCCCGACTTGGATTCCAGAAAGCCCCGCGATGGTCGAAACCCGCATCAAGCCGCATTTCGAGCAGGTTGCAGAGGCCGCGCGGCGCGAGCAGCAACGGCGCGCCTACCGCCGCAACCAGGCCTTCGGCTTGGTGCTGCTGGCCGCGGCCATCTGCATCTGGTGGCTCTTCCGCACCAACCCAAAGTGGCTCTTTCCACCTGGCTGGTGGCGCCCATGAGTGCCGGTTCCCTGAAAGAACCCCTCACGGAGAGGCACGAAGTGTCAGGGCACGACTTCATCGGGGCCCCCAGCAAGCGGTCTTTGCTTGATGGGGTGATCTTGAGTCGTGCCGAAGACGGCGCAATGCGGAAACGGGCTTTAGCCCCTGAGGCGCGCAGCCCAGAACGCGAACCGTTCGCCATTCTCCTTCTCGGCCCCACCGGCAGCGGCAAAACCGCGCTCTCGCTCGCGTTAGCCGAGCGCTTCAACGGCGAAATCGTGAGCTGCGACTCGGTTGCCGTTTATCGCGGCATGGAGCTGGGCACGGCCAAGCCCACCCCGCAAGAGCGCGCACGCGTGCCGCATCACCTCATCGATGTGGCCGAGCCGGACCAGCCCTTCACCGCCGGCGCCTACATGAAGGCCGCCCGCGCTGCCCTGCGCGACCTCGCCGCGCGCAACCGCCTGCCCATTGTCACCGGCGGCACGGGCCTCTACCTGCGCGCCCTGACCGACGGACTCTTCGCCGGCCCGGCGCGGCAGGAGCCATTGCGTGCACGGCTCACCTCCAAAGCGCAAAAGCGCGGGAGCGCATGGCTGCATCGCATCTTGACCCGGCTCGATCCGGCCTCGGCCGCGCGCATCCACGCGAACGACACGCCCAAGCTCATTCGCGCCATCGAAGTATGCCTGGCCGCGCGCCGCCCCATGTCTGAAGTCATGGCCCGCGATCCGCTTACCGGCTTCCGGCTGCTGAGGATCGGTCTGAACCCTCCGCGCGCCGCTCTTTATGCCCGGCTCAATGCGCGCTGTGCAGCCATGTTTGAAGCAGGGCTGGTCGAAGAGACGCGAGGATTGCTCGATCGCTACGGCCCGGTGAAGGCGCTTGACTCCCTCGGCTACCGCCAGGCGCTTCGCGTGCTGCGGGAGTCTTGGTCCGTAGAAGAGGCTTTGGCTGCCGCGCAGCAGGGCCATCGCAACTATGCCAAGCGCCAGTTGACCTGGTTCCGGCGCGAGCCCGGGGTCCACTGGCTCTCCGGATTCGGCGACGACGGCGAAACCGTGCGTGCTGCAACTGAGCTGGTAGCTGCGTCATTTTCTGCGTAGTGACGGCCGGCCCTCAACCGAATCCCGCGCCCGCTCTCAGGCGGTATCATCGACTGCAGGCAAATTGAGCCTCACACCCAACACCCCAAAAGGATTTTGCGCATGAACGCACTCATCAAGATCGCAGCATTCGGATTGCTGCTGCCCGCCTCCGTTGTTCCCGCCGCGGCCCAGCAGGACTACTTCACCAACTGGCCGTTGGGAGATTCACCGCAGGAGGTCGGCAAGCGGGTCGCCGAGCACTTTGTCACCAGTCCGCACCAGGGCAAGACCACCATTGTCTACAGCGAAGTGGGCACCTGGTATGGCGGGCTGACCTTCGCGCATCTCACCCACGACGACAAGCTCCGCGACGAGCTGATCCAGCGCTTCCAGCCGCTCCTGCCCGGCGGCGCAGAGGCCGACCGCATCCCCAAGCGCGACCACGTGGACGACTCGATCTTCGGCGCCGCGCCGCTGCAGATCTACATGGAGACGAAGGACAAGCAGTACCTCGACTACGGCCTCACCTTTGCTGACCGGCAGTGGGAAGATCCGCAGCCCGACGGGCTCTCGCATGAGACCCGCTACTGGATCGACGACATGTACATGCTCACCATTCTGCAGTTGGAGGCCTACCGCGCCACCGGCGACAAGAAGTATCTGGACCGCGACGCCAACGAGATGGTTGCCTATCTCGACAAGCTGCAGCAGCCCAACGGCCTCTTCTATCACGCGCCCGATGTGCCCTTCTTCTGGGGCCGCGGCGACGGCTGGGTCGCGGCCGGCATGGCGGAGATGCTGAGCAGCCTGCCTGCGGACCATCCGCAGCGTGCACGCATTTTGAGAGGCTACCGGCTGATGATGGCGGCCCTGCTGAAATACCAGGCCCAGGACGGCATGTGGCGCCAGTTGATCGACAATCCCGAGTCGTGGGAGGAGAGCTCCAGCAGCGGCATGTTTACCTTTGCGCTGATCACCGGCGTCAAGAACGGCTGGCTCGACGCGCCCACCTACGGACCCGCGGCCCGCAAGGCCTGGATCGCCCTGGCCGGATTCGTGGACCAGAACGACAACCTCACGAATGTCTGCGAAGGCACCAACAAGGAAAACAGCGTGCAGTGGTACCTGCAGCGTCACCGCAACACCGGCGACTTCCATGGCCAGGAGACGGTGCTCTGGGCAGCTTCCGCGCTGCTGCGCTGATCTCTCCTGAAATCGAGCACAAACCTGAACGAACCAGAAACAAGACCGAGCACGAACAAGGGTGCCCCAGGTCTGGATTTTCAGA
>JBAUCP010000251.1:0-4321 GCA_049677625.1 Occallatibacter sp.
CATGATCGGCAGGGGAGGACGGCTGGACCTGGAGAATCGCACGGCCCGGCTTCGATTCGGGGCATTGGAACCCGCCATGACGGGAAGGTACAAACAAGATTCTGAACGAATCGTCGCCAACTCATCAGTTGCTTTCTCGATAGCATAAGCCTGCGTGATGGCCGGCCCCTACTCCGCCAGCCGCTGCGCCCGCCAAATGGCCCCATCAATCCCGGCCACCTCGGTCTGACCCACGGGCATCTCCGGCGCCGCCGCATGCAGCCCCGCGAAAAACGCCTCGCGCACCAGCCGCGCCTTGCCAACCACAGAGCCGATCCACGCCACCGGAACCTCTTCCGTCAGCTTGTGCTTGCGGCGCAGCTTGGCCCGCACCAGCAGCACAAAATTCACCAAATCCGCCGCGGCCTGGTTCAGAACCCCAAGCGCAACCGCATCGCCCGCTTCGGCCAGTTCGCTCACAATCGGCGCCAGCGCGGCAAAATCCGGCCCCGGCGTGCTGTCGCCCAGGTTCACCAGCTCTTCAATCGTCGCCGTTCCCCACGCCCGGCCCACCGCATCCAGAATCTGCGTCGGCTCTTCGCGGTCATACGCATTGAGCGCGCGCCGCACCGCGTGCAGCCCGATCCAATAACCCGATCCCTCATCGCCCAGCCGCGAGCTCCAACCACCGGCGCTCTCCTGGCCGCCATCGGGAGCGCGGCCAATCGTATTCGATCCTGTCCCCGCAATCTGCAGAATTCCCGGCCCGCCTTTGAAGGCCCCGTCCAGCGCGATCACCTCGTCGCCCACCACTTCAGACCGCTCCACCGCAAAATCCTGAAACACCGCCGTGATCCACTCCGGAATCCCCGGCATGCTGGCGCTGGCCACGCCGCAGCAGGCCGCCTGGACAGCCTTCACCCCGGCCTGCGCATACACCTCGCTGAGCAGCGCGCGCAGATTCTCTTCCGCAACCTGTGCCCCTACGCGCAGCCTCTTGATTGATCCGCTCTCAGCAAATGCCAAAACCCGCCTGCCCTCGGCCCCACAATCGACGCCCCACTCGACAATTGACGCGCGCGTCCGCGTGCCTCCGCCGTCGATCCCCAAAACAACGCTCATTCTTTTTTTCTGCTCCTCTTATTTTTTCTGTTCTTTTACCTGATCTTTTTCTTACTGAGCGCCGCCATCGCGCAGCGTACCCGACAGGATGTTCAAACTACCATCATTCTTGGGCGCGGCCAGCCCCAGCATGTGCGCCAGCCACGGATACAGATTCACATTCTCGAACGGCGCGACGGTTTTCCCTTCAACTATATCGGGTCCGGCGGCAAAGAAACTGGCCTTCATCTGCGGCACCACGCGCGGATCAAACCCATGCATGCCCGCCGTGGGCGGCTTATCAGGTTCGTTGCCCGGCGCGCCCTCGGGCGCATGGGCGCGGATCGCATACGGACCCGTCGCAATCACCACCGGATCGCCCTCGCGCGCATTCTGGTTATAGTTGAGCCCCGCCGGAACATTCTTGAGCCGATAGACAACAAACTGCGAGGAGGCCTTCTTGAGCTGGTTGTAGACGCGCACGCGGTCCTCTTCCGTATCTGCATACAGAAGCGACCCATCGGTCTCAAATCCCTTCAGATCGGCAAATGCGTCGAGCGTCAGCCATCCGCCCTCTGACTTCACCATGCCGTGATCGCTCACCACGACCAGGTCGATCGGCAACCCCGTCGCATCCAGCGCCGCCTTCAGCTTGCCCACCAGCCCATCCACTTTCAATTCGGCCGCGCGCGTCTCCGGCGCATCCGGCCCGAACTCGTGCCCCTCGTGGTCCGGCTCCGAGTAGTAGATCGCGATGAAGTGCGGCCGCTCTTGAACCGGCTCATGCAACAGAGCCACGGCATCGTCAATGCGCGCCTGCTGCGCCTCCGGCGTCGCCTGCGTCTTCGAGTCGAAGCGCGCATACCAAGCTGGCCGGTAGCCCGCGATCTCCGCCTCCGATCCCGGCCACAGCAGAACCGCCGTGCGCATCCCGCGGCTCTCGGCCAGGCTCCAGATCGGCGTGCCGCCATACCACGAGCCGTCAGTCACGGCTTTGGCGTCGCTCATCGCGTAGCGCGCCTTGCGCGCCGGGTCGTAAAACCCGTTGGCCACCAGCCCGTGATGCTCCGGATAAAGTCCGGTCACAATCGTGTAGTGATTGGGAAACGTGAGCGACGGATAGCTGGGCAGCATGCCCTCAGGCGCCCACACACCGGCTTTGCCCAGCGCCAGCAGATGCGCCGCATGATCGCGCTTCGCATAGTCCCACCGGAACCCGTCCAGCGAAACCAGCACCACGTAATGCTGTTGCTGGGCCCACGCGGAGTTGGCGCCATTCTCGACGTGCGTGAGCGGCAGGGCCGGATTGAACCCCGCCTCCTGCGCACCAAGCTTATGTGAAGCTGCGCCCAGCCCCAGCGCCAGCAGCAGTGAGACAAAAGCCAGGCGGCAAGCCGCGCGCAATCGCATCGCAGAGACCCTCCGCACCAGCTTATCGCAGACACCGCACCATTCATTCTCCCGGCAGGGAGAACACGAAAATAGCCCAGGGTGAAGTCCGCCCCGGCGGACGAAACCCTGGGACCAGCATCCAATCGAATCCGCCGTCCCGGAGGGCCGGCGCGAAATTAACCCCGCGCCTTATGCAATGCCTTTTTCCCGGAACCACAACGACCCCCACGGCGTGCCCGGCAACTTCACCGTCGCCTGCCCCGAATACTCGCCCTCAAGCGGCGTGCGCGTCAGCTTGAGCGTGTCAATGTACTCGGCCGTATACGTCTCCTCGGCCGGCTGCTGTTCATCGTAGTAGTAGAAGATCGCCGCGTCATTGCTGCGCCGCGCCCCAGCCGGGTCCTCGCCGATGCTGGTAAACCCGATCGGCCCCGGCCCCAGTGCAATCGTCTCTTCGAGCAGCTTGCGCAGAAACGCAATCTTCTCCGGACTCGATCCATGCAGCACGCCGCCATGCGACCACCAGAGAATATCCTCGGCGGAAAGATACGTCTCGCCATGCCCGCAATACGCGCCCTGCGCTGCAGCCAGCCAGAATCGCCGCGTCATGGCATCGCCGGAGAGATTGCCCCACCGCGAAGCGATATTGCCCTCGTACCGGCACTCGTCAAACACCACCGGCTTGCGCCAGTCCGCGCGCCAGCTTGCGCCGAGCGTCATGCGCGAGTCCTGCACGCCCGCATGAGTGCACCACCCGCGCCAGTACTCGTACTGATGCGCGGAGTAATGAATCGAGCGCAGATGGTCGAACGCATCACACTCGGCAACGATGCGCGCATATCGATCCCAGTCTGTATTGGTCTTGGCCTTCATCAGGTCGTACTCGTTGGCCAGCGACCACCACACATTGCGGAAAGCCCCGTAGCGCGCAATCACGTAGCGCAGATACCGGTCGTCCACCTCGGCCGGCATCGACTGGTAGCCCCACTTGTCGTAAGGATGAAAGAGAATCAGATCCGCCTCGACGCCGATCCGCCGCAGCTCCAGAATCAGCTTGTCGAAGTGCCGGAAGTAATCGACATTGAAGGTCGAGTAATCATTCGTCTCGCCGTTGCGCGGAAAGGGATACATCGGCGGCTCTTTGCGGTTGTGCTGATACCACTTGGGAAACAGGCACATGCGCAGCTTGTTGAAGGGCGCGCTCGTCAGCGTCTCGATGGTCTGCCGCTGCGTCTCTTCGGCCTGAAAGGCCCACGCGTAGCAGGTTGTGCCGCACTCCACATAGGGCGTTCCATCCGCGTAGCCAAAGTGAAAATCGTCACGCACCGAGACCGGCCCGCGGTTGCCTTCGCGTGGGGCCGTGCATTCAATCATCCCGGACTTTCCGTTGAGAGCCTCCGCATTGCTCGCCGTCGTCCACGCCCACTCACCCAGCGCATCCGGCATAAAGCGGATCTTGTAGGCTCCTCCGCCGTCGTAAAATCCCGGCACTGTGAGCGCGCGATTTCCCTGGCGGAAGGTCGCCAAAAGCGTCACATCGACAAACGGATTCCCGTTCGCCGGCCCGGTCAGCGGAATCTCGATGAAGTCCCATCGCGCGACAGGCTCGCTCGCGCCCGCCGCACCAGCCGCAGCCTGCGAATCCGCGGCAGCAGCCCCCACCGTCGATGATCCCAGCGCAGCCGCCGATGCAGCCGTTGATGCAGCCGCAGCCGCATACCCGGAAAGCTTCAACATGTCCCGCCGATTCATCCGTCTCCTTCGATTGCAACGGATCATCTTTCTACATCCGCATCCTCGCGCGCAAGACCGCAGAGGATGTAGCGCCGGTCTCCTGACCGGGGTCCCC
>JBAUCP010000252.1:0-3599 GCA_049677625.1 Occallatibacter sp.
CTGACGCCCGGAATAGTAAATCCGTTGCTGCCAGAGATTTTCTGACGAACACGCCAGAGGCTCAAAACCCCTGCGGCAGTATTGATATCAGGTTTTGGGCGTATATATTCGAGCTTATTGGAGAAAATCAACTCCCTGGCACGTTGAAATGAATCCGCATATATTACGGGATCCATCCGGGAAAGCAGTTGCTGCCAGGTACCGCTCATATTACCTCCACGGTAGCACCGGACCTGAGCCCACGCAATAGCACTTCGGCTTCGCCAAAGACATCAGGAGACCATGCCCATGACCAAGAGTCAGTCCGCTTCGGCTTACCGATGGGCAACTGAAGAACCACGCCACCGGGCCCGGATCTCCGGGCGTAACCCAAGGCAACTTCGTGACGATGCGTCCACGACGTGAAGGGGCTGTCGGCCAATCCTTCACTAAGATTATGCATATCTGGAGTGGTGGCTCCGTCAATGTTGCCGGGAACCACGTTGCCGCGCTTGGCCTCGTCGAGTGTTGGATGCCCGGCATGGACGCCGCGGTAAACGTATTTCATCGGCAGCTATTTAACCGGCGTAAGCCCGCTCCTGGAAAGCTCCGCCTGCACGGGCGCGGAAAGCAGAAAATCGAGCAGCTTATGAGCCGCTTCGCGCTGGCTGGTCGCGCTCACAATCACCGCACCCTGTTCGATGGGCGGATAGAGATCGCGCGGTATCACAAAATATGTTCCGCTCCCCGAGAGCTGCGGCGTCATGGCCGAGGTGAGCGAGATCAGCCCCGCATCGGCGTTGCCGGAATCAACAAACTGCGCCGTCTGCGCGATGTTTTCAGCAGTCACGATCCGCGGCTTGAGCGCGTCGTAGAGCTTGAGGCTGACAAGCGCAGCCACGGCGGCGCGGCCATACGGCGCGCGGTCGGGATTCGCGATGGCCAGCCGCTTCAGGTTCGGATCGCTAAGCAGCGCCAGCGACGGAGGCGGCAGATGCGAGTCTCTGCGCTCCCACAGCACCAGTGTGCCTTTCGCGTAAATGATCGGCATAGATGAATCCGCCGAGCCCGCAGTGTCAGCTACGCGGGCATCGATAAGTCTCTTGGGAAAACTCAGGTCGGCAGAGAGAAACAGGTCGAAAGGCGCGCCGTTCAGGATCTGCGTTGTCAGCATCGCCGACGCCTGATACGTGGCCTCCACGTGAATGCCGGTTGCTTTCTCGAACTGCGCCAGGATGGGCGGCAGAACCGGCTCCAGATCGGCTGCAGCGGCCACGCGCAGCGGCGTCTGGGCCGTCTGGGCAATGACGACCGGCGCTGCCGCAAGCAGGGCAAACAGTGCCGCGTAGAGTTTCTTCAGCATAGGCGCGTGGGTTGGTCCGGCATCCACAGCAAAACTCGCCGTACACTGGTAGGCTAACACCAGGTATGAACGACAATCTGCACCAGTTGCGCTGTTTCGGATGCGGGACTCGGATTGCTGGCGCCGATGCGCAGCCCGACTTCCGCTGTTCCAATTGCGGAGACCTTTTTGAAGTCGATTACCCCGGCTGGGTTCAGCGCCGCGGGCCCGACCGCCCCAATCCCGGCGCGCTCAAGTGGCTGTGGCGTGAGCGCCGCTGCTCCTCGGAGGCGCTCGACCAGTCCGGCGTGTGGCGCTTCCGTGAGCTGCTGCCCATCCTCAACAACTTCGGCAACGCCGTCACCCTCCGCGAAGGCAACACCCCGCTCTACCATCTTCCGCGTACCGCCAAGTCGCTGGGCATCGATCAGCTCTATGCCAAGCATCAGGGCATGAACCCCACCTCGTCGTTCAAAGATACGGGCATGACCACGGCAATGAGCGTGGCCCGCGAGCGCGGCTTTGAGTGGGTCGCCTGCGCGTCCACGGGCAATACATCTGCTGCCATGGCCGCCTACGCCGCGCGCGCCGGCCTGCGCAGCCTGGTGCTCATCCCTGAGGGCAAGATCGCCTGGGGCAAGCTCTCGCAGGCCATGGACTATGGCGCCGTGACCTGCCAGCTCAAGACCGACTTCGACGGCTGCCTGCAGGTGCTCACCGAAATCGTCCGCACCGCGCCCATCTACCTGCTCAACTCCGTCAATCCCTATCGCCTGGAGGGCCAGAAGACGCCGGCCTTCGAGATCGCCGAGGCCTTCGACTGGAACGTGCCCGACCACATCATCGTTCCCGGCGGCAACCTGGGCAACAGCTCCGCGCTGGGCAAGGGCTTTCGCGAGATGCATGAGCTTGGCCTTGTCGCGCGGATGCCGCGCATCTCAGTGGTGCAGGCCGAAGGCGCCAATCCGCTGGTGCGCAGCTTTGCCGTCAGCAACGGTGCCTCGATTGAGCCGCTCGAAGCGCACACGCGCGCCACGGCCATCCGCATCGGCAATCCTGCCTCGTGGCGCAAGGCGGCGCGCGTCATTCAGGACACCCACGGCTGGTGCATCGACGTAACCGAAGCCGAGATCGCCATCGCCAAGGCCGAGCTGGGCGCCGAGGGCCTGGGCTGCGAGCCGGCCTCTGCCGTCACCCTGGCCGGTCTCAAAAAGCTGCGCGCCAAGACTCTCATCGCGTCGAGCGACGTCGTCGTCCTGGTGCTTACCGGCCACACGCTCAAAGACGCCGACTACACCATCGACTTCCATCGCGGCACGCTGCTCACTCAAGAAGAAGCCGCCGGCCACGAGCAGGAGATCGCCGGCCTGCGCCGCAACGCCGTCGCGGTGGACGCTACGCCGGCCGCAGTGCTGGCCGCGATGAAGGGCGCAATGGCATGAGCTCGTCTCTCTCGCAAGAGCAGGCCATGCCAGGCAGCCAGGTCTTCAGCCTGCGCCTGCCCGCCACGTCAGCCAATCTTGGCCCTGCTTTTGACGCCGCGGCCATTGCGCTCGATTTCTATCTTGAAATCGAGGCGCAGCCGGCGGCGGAGTTTTCCATCGCCGCCACAGGCCGCGATGCCGAGCGCTGCGCCCGCCTCGAAGACAATCTCATTCTCGAGTCCTACAAGCGGCTGCTTGCCGACCACGGCCGGCAGATCGTGCCGCTGGCCATTCGCATGGCCAACGGGATTCCGCTGGGCATGGGCTGCGGTTCGTCGGCGGCAGGAAGGCTTGCGGCGATTGCGCTGGCCAACCACTTCGGCCAGCTCGGCTGGGATACGGCGCGCATCCTCGAAGAGGCCTACGTACTCGAGGGCCACCCGGACAACATTGCCGCCTGCTGGCTGGGCGGTTTTGTAGCTGCGGCATGCGAGGGTACGACAGTCTACGCCGCACAGGTTACGCCGCCGGCCGAGTGGCGGGCCATCGTGGCGCTGCCTGCCGAACCGCTGCCCACCAGCAAAGCGCGCGCGGTGCTCCCCGCGAGCTACGCCCTGGCTGACGTGGTCTCGAACCTTCAGTCCGTCTCCCTGCTGGGGCTGGCCTTCGCCCAGTCCCGCACCGACCTGCTGGCCGTGGCCATGCACGACCGCATCCACCAGCCTTACCGCGCCCCCATCTGCCCATTCCTGCCGCTGCTTCTGCCGCTGGTGGGCGGCCACGGCATTCTGGGTGCGGCGCTTAGCGGCGCTGGGCCGGCCGTTCTGGTGGTTGTGGAGAGCGATGCCCGCCTG
>JBAUCP010000253.1:0-7440 GCA_049677625.1 Occallatibacter sp.
GAATTGAGTACAACGTCGACTGACGATCACATGCTGGCGACGCTTGCGACGGACATGAATCTGCCGCAAGCGCAGATCAGCTCATCCATTCTTCTTTTCGAGCGATTCGATGGTTTGTTCATGGTGGTGTTGCGGAGCCTTGGGCAGGATCAGGAAGTTCTGCATCATGCCGGTATCCTCATGGGGCAGGATGTGACAGTGAAAGACAGACTTTCCGGTCCATTCTTTAAACCGCATGCGAATCACTGAGGCAGTCTCCTGCGCCACCCAGATGGTGTCCTGGATCATCCTGTGCGGCGGCTTGATGCCGGCGACAGCAACGACTTCAAAATCGTTGACGTGAATGTGGAAGGGATGTCCTTCTGTCCCTCCGCGCGCCGCGTCGGGCACTTCAATGGTCCACTCCTCACAGGTATCGAGAAAAACCGTAGAGGGAACTGCGAACTCATCGTAAAGCTGGTTATTGATGCGGAAGTCGATTCCAACCACGGGGTTCTGCACGCCGGGAAACAGACCGCTGAAGACGAATTTGCGCCGGCGCACAATTTCTTCATCGGTGATCGGTGGGTCGCGAGTAATCGGCGGCAGCGAAACCGGAATTTTCATGTCCATTGAATCGCCTTCGATTTGAATCACAGCGATCGTCTTCTGCGGGGCGGCAAGGAACTGGGCGCTTTGCTCCAGTTGCAGGATGTTGTATTTTCCCGGAGTCTTGATCGCCTTGATAAGAAACTCCGCGCGGTTGGCGGGGCCAAGGATCACCTGGTGAGCATTCGAAACGTATTCCCTCGGATATGGACTATCGAAGTTGTTGCCGTCCATCGCAATCAACTCCATCGTATGGCCTTCCACCTGGATGGGCATCATCAGGTCGGAACAGCCATTCAAAATACGGAAGCGGGCCACTTCGCCGGGGCGCATTTTGATAACCGGCGTTGAAAGCTGCGTGGGAGTTGGGGAAGTGGGCGCTTGAAAACTGTGCTCTTCCTTGAAGTAAGGCTCTCCGTTCACCAGGTAATAGCGGAGATGGTAGTCGCCAGTGGTGAACCCGCAACTCTGCGGCGGCACGGTTGGCTTGCCGTCGATTGTTACGGATTGCGATGGATCCGAGGCGAATGTCTGCCAGATGGCGTTTTGCTTGGGCTCATAGCTTTCCGTGTAGTCAGCATGAGGCTCATCGGTTTCGAAAAGCCCTATGTCCTGTAGCACCAGGATGTGGTCGGCCGCCGCTTTAATTTCCGGCACTTCATCGATTGCGCCTTCAATGATGAGGCCTCCGGCCATGCCGGAGACTGCCTGCACGGCGGTTGAACCGTGCGCATGAGGGTGATACCAGTTGAGGCCGGGAGATTGATTGTCGGGGATTACGAATGGATAGTCTTTGTATTCCCCGGGCGCAATGGAGATCATTGGCGCCGTAACTTCGCTTGTTCCAAGCGGCTCGAAGATGTGTGGGGCAATGTCGAGGCCATGGAGATGGAGGTTGGTGTGGTCAAGCATGTGCGGCACGTTCATATTGCCGCCCCAGGCGCTGGAGTCATACGGCGTCAGCTTATTCTCGACGCGGATTTTCAACGTTACCCCAGCCTTGGACTTAATGAGCGGACCGGGAATCTGGCCGTTGTAGGCACGGACTTTGACCTTCTTGCCGTCGAATTCCTTAATTATCCATTGCGGTTCGAGCGTGAGGTCAGGAACAAAGTTCTCTTCGCCAGGCGAAAGGGGGAGAGGCGGAGCTTCGTCCATTGGCATTGCCATCTTGGGGGTAGGTTGCTGCTGCGCAGCACCGCCCTGCACCGCTGCACCGGCGGCCGCTCCGGCGGCCAGTGCAAAGAAGTTGCGACGCGACACTCTTTTCATTGGGACACCTTCTTTTTTGCAGCAGGTCTCAGAGTCTTCATAGGAAGAGTGGGAGGCTGAATCTGATTAGGGTTGGTGCAGGCAGTAGGCGCGTGGTTCGTGTTGAACTCGCCATACTGCTGGAAGGCGACAGCCAACTGCAGCGATGTATCGAGGCTGAAGGCGTCAGAGAATTGGGCTCCGGGAAAGCGCTGCGGGGCTGCCTGATTCTGGAAGTAGGCGGAATTCTCAAGCGAGTACACCATGCACATGCCGTCGAAGCCGAAACTTGGAGGAACGTTGCCGCCCATAATGCCGGGAGCTCCCCCGGATGCGGCGTATGCACTGGCATGGCAGGAGGTGCATGAGGACTGCGGATTATCGACGGGACCGGCAAGGCGGTCTTTGCAGCCGAGATGCTGGAAGGTGCCGATGTCAGTGTTGATTACACTCTGCTGCAGGGGAAGACTGTCTGCCGTTGGAACGGCGGGGAAGGTCCACGGATCGGAGCCCCATTGCAGACCTACCGGAACAAGATGATCCCAGAAGGTTGTGCCGTGTTCGTCACCATCATAAGCAAACGTGCCGTAGACCCAACGCGTGGGCGAACGCGGGTCGACGACGGCAACATCCACTTGCACCACGTGGTCGGGTTGCACTTCGCGGTCGCATTCGTAGCCCTTTGCCTTGGTGTATTTGTGGCGATCGACCATCCACTCAGGCGAGCCCTTTAGAAACCGCACGCAGTCCGTGGGAATATTCGAGGTAAGAATCTTCACGACAACCGTGCCTGTAGGGAATGGCAAGCCCGCGGCAATCGGGACGCCGAGATACTGACTCTGCTGAGGCACCCCCGTTGGCGGAATTACCTGGCCCATTGCGTAGCCGCCATACTCGTTGTAATAGCCCACTGACCACGACTCAAAACCCCATGGGTATTCGGTCTTGCAGGCGTCGGTCTCATCGCGCAGGAAGAACTGCTCATGGGGTACGCTGACCATTGGGGACTCGATAAACTCACCCAGGGTTGCGGTGCGCTCGTTGGTTGTGCCATGCACCCACTCGCGGCCAGCCGTGGGATCGTAGGCCATCCACGGCACGTTGAACCAACGTGTTTTTCCATTGACAGTGGTCTTCCACCCGACGTCGTTGCTCAGGTTGGGGTCCTGATCTTCCTTTACGTATCGCAGAATCGCGGTCATGTACTCGTCCCAATGCTGACCGTGCCATTGCGGCGACTGAATTTGATTTGAGCCGCTCGGGAATTGGGGCGTGAAGTTGACCGGAATGTTGAGCCAGGTGCACTCGGGGCACTTCGCTGGGATACTGCTCGGATAGTTGTGGCTCAGCTTGAAACCACCAGGCGTGCCCTTAGGCTTGGGCTTTACGGCGTCGCGGAAGGCGATGGCTGCGGGACCTGACGGTTGTGATGGAGGCGTCTGGCCCAGAAGGAATGGGACAAACATCAGGGTGAGAACCAAGGCAATCGGGTTTTTCTTACTGGACATTGAATGCGCTCCTGTTTGTGTAGGTGACATCCCGTCGCGCGGGACCGGGGGGCGAAACGGTCAGTTGCCGTTCGTAGCGAGAAGAGCTAAGACGTACTGATAAAAGCCGGCAAGATCGGCGAAACTCAAGAAAGCGTTCTGAGATTTTTCTTCAATTGGTGGGAGCGGCTTGTGAATCCATCCCTGCTCAAAACCCCACTCCTCGATGGTGAGGGGCATCGGCTGTGCTGCGGTGTAGAGGTCGGGTCGCGTTAGCCAACACGTGGCCGTAACGTCCCACATGCGATAGAAAGGTTCGCTCGCAACCAGGCTGTAGGCCTCATAGGCGAGTTGGGAATAGCGGAAGGTCTGGCCTTGCTGCTTGAGCGACGCGATGAAGTCTGCGCTTACGAGCACGGAGTTGCTGATGTCGAGCGGGAAGATGTTGATGCTGCCGAATCGCCGGAAGACATCGAGCACGGCATAGGGATCCCAGAATGCATTCCACTCCGCATGCGTGTTGGCGACGGCGGGATTGATGGTGCTGGGATCGAGATTGCCGGGGACGTTGATGGCCCCACCCATCCAGACGATTCGCCCTACTCCGCCTGCCAAGGATTCGTGGCGGAGAAGCACATCGATAAGCGGTGTCAAGGGACCCGTCATCAACAATGTGAGCGGTGCATTTTTCGTGATGGCTTCCTGCAGGAGCCTGGTCAACAGTTGTTCCCCATCGGGCGGAGGAGTGGGGACCTGTGGCTGGTACTGCTCAAGAATGGGAAGGTTATTGAAACTGACACAATCTTGCCGATACGGCCATGGAAAGGCATTCCAGCCGCGGGCACGGCTAAGCGCCACGGGAATCTCGGTGCGGCCCATGAACTGCAACAGACGCGAGCAGGCCTGCATCGCAGGGTCGGCAATACAGTCCGCGTTGATGACGATGAGGCCGAGCAGGTCGATTCCCGGCATAACGGTGAGCAACATCGAACAGATGAACTCATCGACTGCCGCATCGTGCACAAAAACCACAGGGATATTCGCCCCCCCTGCAGGGAGGTCCCTTGCATTGGTGATGCTACCCATATCGATTAAATCCGTTTAATCGGAATGGCAGTACTTGGGGATGAACCGCAAAGGCAAGGGAACACCGGGGAGTTTGGGAGCCGCTCGTACTTTACGGAGACTATGTCTCTCAGGAAGAAAGATGTCAAGAAAATAATGAGCGAACCGTATTTCGATGGTGTATGAGGTCACCGATTGACCGCAAACCGCTTCGCTGGTGCGGATTATCGATCTCGACGTACTAATCGCATTTCATGGCAATGCCTGAGATCCCGGGATAGGAGCAGTGCCGGCGAGAACCATGCTTGAAGGAAAGCACTCTCGATGAGCGGAGGAGAGGGCACAGAGTTCATGGGACGGGTCTCACTGCAGCGGCAATGGGTTACTCATAGGAGTCGACCTCCGTGGCTTGCTGCTTCAAAGGGTTCGCGCTTCCGCTTGGGTGATCATCAAGTTCTTGTATCCGCGATGAAACCCTGTCTTCGATGTAACAGTATCGATGCTGTGCGGTCACGCCGCCGGAAGGTTTGAGCAGTTGTCCCGAGCACGCTCGGCATTCGAGTTCGACCCCATAGCGTCGCGCTAGAGCATCACTTGTGACCAGGTGCAGCGCAGCACCTTCGCCATCGCCTTTCAAATAGGACAATCGGCGCCTTGATTTGGCAGGGATAGAATGGCTACAATCGCAATGTCAACCTGAGGTGGCTAGGGTTCCGCCGTTCTACACGGGTCCGGGCCGAGCGCCACGAAAGCCGCAATACGGCAGGCACCCGAGGCATAAAAAGCTAGAGGGGGTGGTTGTAAGGCAGAAGCTGTGCTTTATTCCCGACTCCGAGGTAGCTTTTCAATGCAGGAGCCTATCCTAACTGACAATACAGACGCGACAGGAAAGTCCCGTGGCCGGCGCACTCTTGTGCTGGCCAGTCTCGCTCATGCCTTGCACGACGGTTTCACCGACATGATCTACGTGTTGCTGCCGGTTTGGCAGGCGGAGTTCGCGCTCGATTATGTGGCGCTCGCGATACTGCGCGCTCTCTATGTGGGTGTCTTAGCCGCGTTTCAGGTACCGTCTGCTCATCTTGCACGACATCTGAATGCGCGGACCGTTCTCGTGCTGGGGACATTGCTGAGTGCGGCTGGCTATGCTCTAGCCGGCCTCTCGGGCGGTCTCGTAGGATTGTCCGCGTCTCTCGCCCTGGCCGGCGCGGGCGGCAGTACGCAGCACCCACTCGCTTCCGCCGCTGTGTCGCGTGCTTACGGCGAGAGAGCGCGTGGGCCGCTCGGCACTTACAACTTTGCCGGTGACCTTGGCAAGGCGATACTCCCGCCGCTTATCTCTCTGCTGCTGACCATGATGGGCTGGCGCTCGGCGCTGTGGGTCGCAGGCGGTTTGGGAACTCTGGTCGCGGTGCTGATCCGCTGGCTCATGCCACTCGTCCCAGCCCCTCCGGTTACGGTTGAAGCCGTAACTGCGCCAGACCATGAAACCGCCGGCAAAGGCGGTTTTGGGTTGCTTTTCACCATTGGCGTGTTGGACACCGCGGTGCGCATGGGCTTCCTGCTGTTCCTGCCTTTTCTTCTCAAGGCCAGGGGCGCGTCGCTGACAACCGTGGGGCTGGCCTTGTCGCTGGTCTTTATCGGCGGAGCGTTCGGAAAAGCCGCATGTGGATGGCTCGGTGCACGTCTTGGTCTTCTCGCAACCGTGGTGACGACCGAGGCCGGCACGGCCGCAGCAATCTTGACGGTGCTCGTCTTGCCTCTCGCACCGAGCCTGGCCTTGCTGCCGCTCTTGGGGGTGATGCTCAACGGCACATCCTCCGTGCTTTACGGCACGGTCCCAGAACTTGTGACAGCAAAACGGATCGAGCGAGCCTTCGCTCTGTTCTACACGGGCACCCTGGGATCAAGCGCGCTGGCGCCCGTGCTCTACGGGCGGCTTGGTGATGCAGCGGGGGCGGTCTGGGCGATCGTTGCGGCAGCCCTGACGGCCCTGGCCGTTGTGCCGCTCATGCTCCTATTGTCACCGCGATTGGCACGATCCGCGAACGCTCAGAACTCCTGAAAGGCGCGACACGCGCGACGGGCCTGTTGTTGAGACTTCACCGAAGGAGCAAAGCATAGATTGAGCGTGACCGTCACCTCGCCCGCCGAAAGCAGACACAACCGGGGATGCGTGGTGCGCGGCGAATGAAAGACGTTTAGCAAATAGCGGACTGCGTCGGCATAGCCCCAGTCATCGCAGCTGTTGTCGATGGCAACATAGTCGCCGGCTTTCTCCGCAATGGCGCGCGCGTTTTCCACCAGGTCGTGGCTGGAAAGCAGAACTTCGTTCACGGAGTCGCGAAAAGCCCCGTCCCCACGCCAGCTCTTGTTCCCGTCCGGGAAGACAGGTGGTGCCCCGCTCTCCCGCGGCCCAGTTGCCCGGGGGAAGATTGAATAACACGTTGGCCAGGCTGCATTTTGCCAGCTCGGCTGCAATCACATCGGCCGGAAACTCATACGGAAACAGATACTCCACGCCATTAAACCCAGCCTCGGCCGCGGCCGCAAAGCGCGCGAGGAAAGGAAGCTCGTTAAACATCATGGAGAGATTAGCTGCAAATTTTGGCACCTTGTGTCCTTTCCAATCCGTTCTCGCGCACCTCGGTTGAAGCTTTGCGCTTCAATGCTTGCCTGACCGCTTCGGCGATGGCCTGTACGCTCATCCCGTACTTGTCCAGCAGATCGAGATATGGTCCGCTTTCGGCGAACGTGTCGGCTATGCCGACTCGCTCCACCGGTACGGGGAATGTGCCGGCAACGCACTCGGCTACAGCCCCGCCAAGTCCGCCGAGGATGGTATGTTCTTCCGCAGTGACTATGGCTCCGGTTTCAAGCGCGCATGCAGTTACGAGCTCAACATCCAGCGGTTTGATGGTGTGCATCTCGACGACGCGCGGGTAGATGCCTTCGCGCCGCAGCTCTTCGGCGGCCTGCAGCGCGCGCGCGACCATGACGCCGCAGGCGATGATGGCGCCATCTTCACCGTCAACGAGGATGATGCCCGTGC
>JBAUCP010000254.1:0-2476 GCA_049677625.1 Occallatibacter sp.
GCCGTAGCGTGTGTAATAGCCCTCAAGATCGCGCCATATCTGCGTGGTTGCGGCAAGCTGGTTGTAGTCGGGAATCTCAGGCGAAGACGAATTCGCCTGGTGAATGACGGAGAAGCCGCGGTAGCGCAAGTCGGCTGTCTGCGGCGCGAGGTGCGTGGCGTTTGTCGGAGTGTCCGGCAGGCCCTGCGCCCATTCGATCTGATCCCAGTAGATTTCGAGATTGGTGCGCAGGCGCAGCTTGTGCGGGATTCCGGCGCGAAAGAGGCCGGAGAGATCGATGAGGCATGTCTTGTTGCGGCCGGCAGGGAAGCCTAGATTGGGCCGCGCGACTACCCAGCCTCCGCGGCCGTTGGGAACTTCAAGGCTGAGCGGCTGCGGATGGACTTTGCTGCCCTGAGAGATTGCAACATTGATGGAAGAATCGGATGGATGGAGCCAGCCGCGCGCGATGAGCCACAGTGGTCCACTGGCGGGCAGATCGTTGCCGAGATCGATTTCGACATAGTGGTCGCGCGTGACGCCTTGATACTGGCCGCGGCCGAATGTGTCGAGATAGTTGCCGTCCAGATTGCGCAGAGTTTCAGTCACGTCGTTGCCCAGGTCGTCGACGGCGTGTGCGATGGAATGCGGCTCGGCGACGGTGGTGACGGCAAGCTTGACCGGCGGAACGGCGAAGCGCTCGTCGGTGAAGATCTCGGTGCCGGCGGGATGATCGACGGCCATGAGCGCGAGGTAATCGTAGTAGTAGGTCTCCCACAGCTCGCCGGTGATGCGCAGATCGAGCCCGCCGTTGCGCGGCACGAGCTTGTCGCCGGGGATCTTATACCACTCCTCGGTGGCGGCGATGCGCGCGGGACCCATGGAGTCGATGCGCAGGCCGAGCGCGGAGCCCCACGGCACGGTGTCTTTCACAAACTCCATCGCCTTGCCGTTCCAGGCGAAGAGGAACGGGCAGGAGCCTTTGAGGCGCTGCTCGGTGACCACCTCCTGATCGGCCTTGAGAGCGAACTCCGCGCGAATGGTGCCGTTGGGCCACACGATGCGCGCCACTTCCGCGCCAGTCGCATTGCCCAGGCCAAAGTGGAGCTGCGGCCCGTTGATGGGCTGCATTTGCAGAAGAAGGCCGGAGCGGATTTCAATCTGGCCGCCGATCCCAAACGAGTTGATGCGCTGATCCCCCGTAGCCTGATGCGCGCGCGGACGGATGATCTGCCAGTGGTAGTTCTTCGTGCCGCGATTGACCGCATCGATTGGCTGCCCATCGGACGTGAGTCCAAGGAGATCGAGACGGCCATTGTCGCTGAGAGCCGCTGCATCAAAGACGCGCGGCGGGCCTTGAGGCGCCTCAAGAAGAGCGAAGTGCTGATGTTCGTCCGCGAGCCATATGAGAGCGCCGGCAGCGTTCCCGTGTTCGGCGGGGCCGACCGAAGCCAGGAGAAGATCGAATGCGCCGTTGTTGTCGAGGTCGGCTACGCGCAGGCGCACATCGCCGGCGAGCATGTGTGCGGGGTCGGGCACTTGCGCAATCTCGCCGGTATTCCACGCGTCATTCAAGTCAGAGAGCCGCAGGATGGAGCCGCTCGATTGCACCACAAGCAGATCGAGAATGCCGTCGTGATTGGCGTCGGCTGCGGCGATCGCGTTGACAGTGCCCAAACCTGCGGGCAGCGCGCTCTCCGTAAAGTTTCCCAGCCGCTGATTGAGAAAGACGTGCAGCCGGCCCGCGCCGTCAATGAGCGATGCATCGGGATTGCCATCGCCGTTGAGATCGGCCCACACGAACTGGCGGATTCCCGAGACAGCGGCAAATGGGTGAATGGGCGTGAAGGTGCCATCGCCGTTATTGCGCAGCACGGTTGGCAGCCCGCTCGCGGACCCAAGCACAATGTCGAGGTCTCCATCGGCTTCAATGTCCACGGCCCATGCGCCGGTGTACGCGGCTGAGAGGATCGCCTTTGGCAGCTTGGTTTGCGCGGTCACGTCCGTGAACTTCGTGGGATCGTCCTGGCGCAGGAAGCGCACGCCGCCGGCGCCGGCGAGCACGAGATCGGTCTTGAAGTCGTAGTTGAAGTCGACGGGCAGCACGGACTCGGGCGACGGAGGCACGTTTGCCGCGCCGCCAGGGAAGGGAAACGCCGCGCCTGAGGATAGGCGAACCTGGTGCGCGTTGGCCGTGACCACCGCGGGTGCACCTTCGCCGTTGAGCGAGACTGCGCCGATGAAATCCCACTTTTCGCCGGCCGCGTTTGCGAGCGGCTGATTTTCGAAGCGCAGCGCGGTGTCAGGCGGCGCGGGCTCACCCGGCGGCGAGGCGAGCAGGAGCAGATGCGTTAAAGGCTGTGCTTCATCGCCGGGCGCGGGCTTGATGACCGCCAGGCTCGCGCGAAACTCAGGAACCTGCATGAGTACGTTGCGCAGAAAGATGCTGCGGATGGCCGCTGCTGCAGGCGGGCCGGAAGCGGACGCAGCCTGGAGC
>JBAUCP010000255.1:0-13418 GCA_049677625.1 Occallatibacter sp.
GGAGCAGCGACGAGAAAGAGGAGGAGGGCATATCTTTCCAATGGCTTAGGGCTCGCAGGAATGGAATTTATTTTGCGTTTGGGGCGTTATTCTGAGTGCATGGGATGCGAGACTCGATCTCTCATTCTGGATATTCCGGTTGACCCAAGTCTGTTCAGTGTTTTTTTTTGCGCACTCCCTTCAAAAGAAAAAGGCTGAACAGATTGAGAAGGATTCGAATATTCAAGTGAACGGACCAGGACAAAGTTCGCCTGCGGAAGTGGCATACGGTCTGCCGCCTTTGGCTTCCATAACGGAAGCTCAGACAGGCACGGGTGAAATTGAAACAGAGGTTATTAGCCTGTTCGAACAATATCGCGCACCGCTCATACGGTACTCAGTCTGCTTTGGTGTTCCGATTGCGGATGCGGAAGAGATCGTGCAGGAAGTATTTCTTTCGCTCTTTCGGCACCTGCGCCTTGGACGATCCCGGCGCAATTTGCGGGGTTGGATCTTCCGCGTGGCGCACAATCTCACCCTGAAGCGTCGATATGCGAACAAACGCCAATTGGAGCTTTTGGATGTCGATGCCAAGATTGCGGCTCTGCCGAGCGATCCATCAGCGAACCCAGAAGAAGCTTGCACGAACGCTGAGAGACAACATCGGCTCCTGGCAATTGTCCAAGCGCTTCCCGATATCGAGCAGAGCTGCCTTCACATGCGCGCCGAGGGGCTCCGCTATCGAGAAATTGCCGCGATCCTTGGAATTTCGCTGGGAAGCGTTTCAGCGTTTCTCACACGGTCACTCGCCAAGCTGATTCGCGCAGATCGGGGGTAGGACAATGCACGATCGCGAACATTTGTCAGATAGAGAGCTCGTCCTTGCCGCAGATGATGAACTGGGGTCGGAAAGAGCACGCGTTCATCTTGAAGCCTGCGCCGAATGCAACAAAAGGGTGGCGGAGTTCGAGGGCATAGTTTCCCAGGTAGCTCAGGCCCATAGAAACCGCTCGGATTCTCAACTGCCATCGATCGCGGGGCCTCGTGCAATGCTTCGAGCCCGAATATCGGATATGACCGCTCGCAAAGCAAGTCGTCGGATTCCGCTCCGGCTTTTTGCAGGCGCATTCGGATTTGCTGCTCTGATAATGGTGGCTGTGGCCAGCATATTGACCATGCGGCATTCTAGTCCACGGAACGAAAGTATTTCGCTCGCGTCAACTGCAGTCATTGTCCTGCCCAACCATGATGTCACTCCGGGGGCTGTGCGCCCGGCTTCACTCGAGCAAGTTTGCGCTATGGCGCAAGAGGAGGTCGTGAAAGAGGTCTCGCCGTCACAACGAGAGAGGGTCTTTGCGGAGTACGGCATCGCTGCGGCCCAGGGCGGTGACTATGAAGTAGACTACTTGATCACACCAGGGCTGGGAGGCGATGACGATATCCGCAATCTGTGGCCCGAGCCTTATCACACTGCGACGTGGAACGCTCATGTGAAGGACGCATTGGAAGAACGCCTGCATGAGATGGTTTGCTCCCGTCAACTCGATCTTGCGGCGGCGCAGAAGGCAATTGCCACAAACTGGATCGCTGCCTACCAGAAGTACGTCCGGGCAGTTCCTGCGAAAGACTAGGCGCAAAGCGCTTCCCACATGTATGTGTCGTAGATCGCATAGGCTTCTTGGTTGTGCCAGCTGCAGAACTTCGTGGCGAACGAGAAGTAATGCTGCCGCGTCCCCTTTGACTTCCAAATCTCGTCGACGACTTCGAGGTTTCCCTCGGCTAGCTTGCCGTCCAGATTTTCAATCCTGTGGATGTGAAGCACGAAAGGGTGGAGGTCCACGTCCAGAACGCGCGCGTGATAGAGGGAGTTAATTGTGACGATCTTGATGAGCACATGCTCGATTTTCTCGTTCTTGGGAAACGCGGCGATCAATTCCTGAACGGTGTTCTCGGCTCGCTCCGTCTCCTTGTCTTGGAGGAACTTCTGGGCGTAGCTGTCGATTTCGGATTTTGGATCTGGAAGGTTCATTTCAGTCCTCAGCTCAAATGCAGGAACGCTGTGCGTGTCACTCGGGACCTGACGCGCTTCGTATCTGCGAAAAGCTCTCGGAACACTGGAGAAATACGCATTTTGGGTCGAGCAATGAGGGCAAGAACGTACGCGATGGCGATGGTTTCGAAGTGAATCCCGGCGACATGATTGAAAGCCGACTTGACGTAGATCGGCCCGTTGCTTTCCCTGAAGTGTGAATCGGTAAAGGTGGGCCTTGAATGGGCGTACTCCGAAAGACCGCTGAACGTCCTTCGAACCCAGCCACCGTTCTTGCTGAATCCGCCTTTCTGGGAGTTCTTTTGAGAAAAGAGAGTGTCGTTCACGGTTGCCCTCAGATGCGCTTCAACGGGTGCGGCGCCCGTGATCAGTCCGTCGCAAGCGGTCCCGAGGCTAAGCTGAACCTTCCCCTTCTGCCAGGCTCGAAATTCCTTCTTTTTGCCGCGCACTTCTGCCCAACACCCGATAGAGACAAGTTCCAGAAAATTCCGCATTCCACCGACCGCGAACCTGTAATAGCCGGTGAGGCAGTTGTAGATCGAGGCCTGCAGCTCGTCTTGCGCGTCGAGCATGACCGGCGACATTCTCTCGCGGTGGGGAGGGAGCCTCGTTGAAAAGACCCAGGCAGTATTAAGTATGTTCAACTCGGCTAGGGTTTTTCCGTGATGGTTTGAGGTCCGAATGGCAACGTCATCCGGTAAGGTCACAAGGCTGCGCCACACCTTCTCGTCAATGAGGTCTGACGGGGGAGGCTGGCGTTTATCGGCTAGGCCGAAGTCACTCCGGACGAGAACTCTTCGGCGCGCGCGGAAATCGGTGACAGGTAAGCGTCGTGACATGCTAAGGGTCTCGGGACATTTTCTCACTTTCTCCTTTGCAGCCACCGGGTGCTGGGCTATAAGGCAATGGCCCTTTGGGTTTTGCAGATCAGTAAAGGATCGAAGATACCTCTGCCCACATCGACAGAGTGATACTGGCTGAGCGGACGAGTAGAAAACTAACTGGTTTACCGAAGATTGCAGGATTGAGTCCTACCTTGAGGAGACAAATCCCTGACTGTTTTGGTGCGGCTGATCCGGCATCAGCCAACCCGGGCCGCGCGATCGCGAGTTTCGCGATGACGCATCCCGGCCGATGTGCAAATGGTGTGCCGAGAAAGTGGAGTGCCGCTCAGACGGAAAGCAGTCGGCAACTTCGCCGTGGCCATCCCGCCATTGCCCGACAGAAACCTCTGGACAAACCGTTCGACTCAGGCACAAATCTGGCACACGAAAACGCCCTCAGAAAAGGAATCTGTCCGGCATTCCGGAACTACAGTCATTGAACGTGCAAATCAGGGTCACTGATCAACGCGAATCAGTGATTAGCGCCCCCGTCTCGCTATTTCCAATCCTCCGCAGGGAGCCTTGCGCAGTCGCGGACCCCTTCGTGGATTTGTCTTCTAATGAGCTGACGGGGTCTAAGGGGGCTGCTAAAAACCGGACCTCCGAAGATCGGATTAGAGAAACGGCCCATTCCAAGGCCGTTTCTTTTCCCACTGAGACATTCTCCGGTGGAAGTATTTCGCAGGATTGGCCCGAAAATGCCGGGTTAATCTCGATTTAAGTTAAACAAACTAAATATCGCAGACTCGATGGCGGAGAGAGGGGGATTCGAACCCCCGATAGAGCTTTTGACCCTATAACGGTTTAGCAAACCGCCGCCTTCAGCCACTCGGCCATCTCTCCGGGTCTCAGAGGGGATTATACCGGAAGTTGCGCATCCGGCGCGTGGCCGGCGGGAAACTGTTGTTTTTTCCTTTCTGCCGCGGGCCGCTCTTGTTAGATTCACAAGCATGCCGATGCAACGGAAGCCGGCCCAGCGGAAGATGCGCATGCTGCCGCTGGTCGCTGCCACCTATTTCATGGTGTCGGGCGGGCCTTATGGCATTGAAGACATCCTGGGCGGCGCCGGGTTCCTGAGGGCCATCGTGATTCTTCTGGCGCTGCCGGTGGTCTGGAGCCTGCCCACGGCGCTCATGATCGGCGAGCTCGCATCCGCCATCCCGGCCGAAGGTGGATTTTACGTGTGGGTACGCCGGGCGATGGGGCCGTTCTGGGGTTACCAGGAGAGCTGGCTCTCGCTGGCGGCCAGCATCTTCGACATGGCGCTCTATCCATCGATCTTTGTTCTTTACCTGGGCGTATTCAGCCCGGCCCTTACAGCCGGATGGAGAGACTACGCGTGGAAGCTGGCCGTGGTTGCACTCTGCTGCGCGTGGAACCTGCGCGGCGCACGGGAGGTGGGTGAAGGCTCGGTCTGGCTGGGCGCGCTGCTGCTGGCTCCGTTTGCGGTCTTCGTTGCGCTCGGCATCTGGCGCGGGTTCACGCTGCATCCGGCGATTGCGTGGGGCCGGCCAACGCCGGACGCGGCGCTTTCAACGGCTGTGCTCGTGGCGCTGTGGAACTACATGGGGTGGGACAACGCCTCCACCGTGGCGCAGGAGGTGGAAGACCCGCAGCGCACCTATCCGCGCGCCATGATCGCCGCTGCCGCACTCACCACGATCACTTATATATTGCCGCTGGCCGCCATGGCGCTGGCCGGCGTCTCCGCAGGCGGTTTCTCCACCGGCGACTGGACCACGGCAGCGCGCGACATCGGCGGTCCGCTGCTGGGGATGGCCGTGATCGCCGGCGGATGCATCACGGGTGTGGGCATGTTCAACGCGCTGGCGATGAGCTATACGCGCCTGCCCACGGCCATGGCGGAAGACGGCATGTTGCCGCGCGCGCTGGCCCGGCGCAACCGGCGCGGCGTGCCCTGGGTGAGCGTGCTGGTGTGCGGGCTGGGGTGGGCGCTGGCGCTCAAGCTGCCCTTTGAGCGGCTCATCTCGATCGACCTGATTCTCTATGGATCGAGCCTGGTTCTCGAGTTTGTGGCCCTCGCGGTTTTGCGTGTCCGCGAGCCGGGGCTGGCGCGTCCCTTCAAAGCGGGCAACTTCGCTTTTGCATGCCTGCTGGGCGTGGGGCCGGCTGTGCTCATCGGCTACGCGCTTTATGTTTCGCGCGACGAGAAGGTGATCGGTTCGCTCTCCGCGCTTGTCTTTGCCGCTCTGGTGGCGCTGGCGGGGCCGCTGCTTTACTGGCTCACCGGAGCGTTCGCGGCCCGGCCGGTTGCAGGCGCGGCGCTCGAATAGCGAACAAAAGAGAAGCCGCACCCATGTGCGGTGCGGCCCTCTTATTTTCTGAATTGAATTTTGCTTATACCGCGTTCTTCGCCGCGGTTTCAGCCTTTTTTACCCTGGCGTCTTCATACATCTTGATGGCGCGCGCCACGCGGTCGCGCGCATAGCCCGCATCGTGCCAGCCCTTCACCTCCACGCGCTTGCCTTCAAGGTCCTTATATATGGAGAAAAAGTGCGTGATCTCCTTGAGCAGGTGCGGATAGGTATCCGTGAAATTCCATACATCGGTGTAGCGCGGATTGTTCTTGCCCACCGCCAGCACCTTCTCGTCGAGAACGCCCTGGTCGAGCATCTCCAGCAGGCCGATGGGCCGAACCTCCTGTACGCAGCCGGGAAAGCTCGGGCTCGGCACCAGCACCAGCACATCCAGCGGGTCGCCATCGTCGCTCAGCGTGGAAGGGATAAAGCCGTAGTCGCCGGGGTAGTGCACGGGAGAGTGCAGGTTGCGATCCAGTTTGAAGACGTGCAGTTGCTTGTCGTATTCAAACTTCTGGGTTCCGTCTTTCGGTATTTCGATCACACACCGAAAGACCTCGGGTGCGCGATCGCCGACGGGCAGTTCCAGATAGTTGATCATCTTGGTTTCCTTCTCTTTCGGGTTGGGGGCGGTTTAAGCCTCAAAAAAATCCTGTGGCGGGGTGGAAATTGCGTCGGGTCCTGGCTAATCACCGGGCCGCAACCCGGAACTAATATAATCAGGGATAATGAAGGCGCATGTCTATGTCACGCTGAAGACATCGGTCCTGGACCCACAGGGCCAAACCATCCAGAACGCCCTGAGCAAGATCGGATTTCGAGACGTAACCGCCGTGCGCCAGGGCAAGTATTTCGCGCTTTCGCTCGCCGACAGCCTGAGCGCCGACGACGCGAAGACCGAGGTGGAGCGCATCGCCCGCGACGTGCTTACCAACCCGGTGATCGAAGAGTTTACATACCGCATAGAGGAATAGCTGCCGCCAAAGGCGAGATCGCCGGCGCGCCTGGCAGCGCTCAAGGGGCCGTTGCTGAGGCTTCTTCGTCGATCCCGCCTGCGCCCATCAGCACCAGTGAGCGCTGCGCAAAGGGCGAGTAAACCAGAAGCGTGGTGCACGCCAGCGCCAGACCGAAGTTGATGTGGTGCAACAACAGAAACGGCGAGAGCGACCACAGTTCATCGAAGACGAGCAGAAACGGCCAGAGGCGAAGGAATTTCTCGCGTGCTCCGGGCGCGCGGAAGAACACCGCAGAGAGCACGAAGGCGCGCACCGGAATCAGGATCGCGGCGGTTACGATCAGGACCACAAATACCGCACTCGCCCAAGGCAGCGGCGAAAGAAGATCCTGAATTTCGGCCAGGTTTGCCAGCGCGCCGACATAAAAGCCCAGGTACATGAACTGCAAAAGGACGAAGAGCGTCCGCACCACCAGATAGGGGGTCTTTGGAAGCTCCTCAACCGAAGCCAGAATCCGGCTGCGTGGCCTGGGCTCAGGCGCAGCATGAACTTCGGCCTCCGCGACTGAGACAGCGGAAGGGGAGTCGGAGGTTGTGGGCGGCGGATCTTCGCTGGGCCCTATCCGTTCAACCGGAGCCGCAAAGCGATAACCGCGACGGGCCAGAGTCTCAACGAATCTCGCGTTGCTCGCCGTATCGCCGAGGGCCTCGCGGATGCGATTCACCGCCGAGTTCACGCCGTGTTCGTAATCGACGAAGGTTCCGTCCGGCCACAACTCCCGCGAGATCTCCTCGCGCGTGAGCAGCTCGCCGGGCCGGTCCAGCAGCATGAGCAGCACCTGGAAGGGCTGCGCGTGCAGCTTCACGCGAACGCCTTGCCTGCGCAGTTCTCCCGTGGCGCCGTCTGCCTCGAAGACTCCAAAGCGATAGCGCCGTGCTGGCTGTGGTTCCATCATGCCCCTGTTTCCGCTCAGTGTATCCGATCGCGGTGCGCCCGGCAGCGGCCGCGCGAAGGAGAACTTTCCACAAGCCCAATTGCCGCGATCGGTTGCGCGGTGAGAAACATTTGCCGGCCAGGTGAGGCGCGTTGCATTGCGCTCGCAGGCCGGTGAGCGGCAAAGTGCGGTCATGATGCGTCGCCGGCTGCCAGGCTTTCGAAGATCTTCGTTTCTCCACGTGCTTTGCATCCTGCTGCACTTTGCGGCCCCTCCCGGCTGGGCGGCAGAAGCTTCCCCGGCCGCGGTCGCTGCGTTCAACGCCTACGTCAGCCCGGTTGAGTCGCGCCTGGCGCAACAGCATCGGTCGCGGAGCGGCTTTCTCACACCCGTAGCCTCTGCGCCGCAAAGCGAAGCTCGCCTGCGCAGCGGAGAACTGATCGTCGAACGGCTTACCCCGTCAGCCGGTGTGGCGCTGCCGGGAGCGATGCTCTACCACTGGCGCGGCACCGCATTTGCCCCCGGAGCCACGGCTGCGGATTTCGAGCGGCTGATGAAAGACTTCAACGGCTACCCGCAACAGTTTTACCCGCAGGTGGTGCAGGCGCGCGTGCTCGTGCAGGACGGCGATCATCTACAGGCAAGCATGCGGATACGTGAGCAGCATGTCGTCACCGTTGTTCTGGACACAGCCTATGACATCACCTTCGGCCGCCTCGATGCCACCCACGGCTACAGCCTCTCGCGCAGCACGCGAATTTCCGAGATCTCTTCGCCAGGCACCCACGCCGAGCACGTTCTCGATGCGGGCGAGGAGCACGGCTTTCTATGGCGCCTGAACACCTACTGGAGCTACGAAGAGCGCGACGGCGGGCTGTACATGCAAATCGAGTCGATCTCGCTCACGCGCTCCATTCCGGCCGGACTGGGTTGGGCGATCGGCCCGTATGCCGAAAGCATTCCACGCGAGTCGCTGGAGTTCACATTGCGCGCCATATGCAAAGCACTCCGTAGTGATTCGCGGATTGGTGCTCCGGAAGGGAGCAAACGAAAGTAGCCCAGGGTGAAGTCCCCCGCGGTGGACGCAACCCTGGGAACAGAATCCTATCTTGCTTGATCCGCCCCGGAGGGGCGAAACGAACACGCCGGTCAATCTGAGCAAACACCCGAAAGGACAAGCATATGAGCGCACCATTAACGACTGAGCACGATCAAGCAACTTTTCAATCCGCGCGCCGCATCAACCAGTCTCTCACTGCGCAAATGGAGAGGCGCGCACTGCTATGGATGGCCGAGCGCGCGCCTGCATGGCTTACCTCGGATCAACTGACTGCGCTAGGCCTGAGCGCGCAGATTGGAGCGGGCGTTGGCTATGCGCTCTCTGCTGCGAACCGCTCTGCGCTGCTGCTGGTGATTCTCTGCCTTATGCTCAACTGGCTGGGCGACAGCCTGGATGGCACCCTGGCCCGGGTGCGCCGCCAGCAGCGCCCGCGCTACGGCTTCTACGTCGATCACATGGTCGACGTCTTCGGTTCCATCGCGCTCATGTGCGGCCTTGGCTGCTCCGGGCTGCTCCACTGGCAGACGGCGATCGCCATGCTCGTTGCATTTCTGGTCCTGGCAAGCGAGAGCTACCTTGCCACCTACACGCTGTCCCGCTTCGAGCTTTCGCAGGGCATATTCGGTCCCACCGAGATTCGCATTCTGCTCATCGTCGGCAACCTGGAGCTGCTGCGCAGCCCATACGCAACATTGTTCGGCTACAAAGTGCTGCTCTTCGATCTGGGCGGCGCCATTGCGGCGGTCAGCATGTTCGCCATGGCGATATGGGTCACTGCGCGCCACACGGCGCAGCTCTACCGGCAGGAGCCGCTGCCGTGAATCCATTCGTCCGATGGTGCAAGTTCAACGCGGTGGGCGTCATGGGCATGGCCGTGCAGCTTGGCGCGCTTGCTCTCTTTAACCGGCTGACGGCGGGCCGTTACCTCTGCGCTTCGGCCGCGGCGGTGGAGCTTACGCTGCTGCACAACTTCGTATGGCACCTGCACTACACCTGGCGCGACCGCCGCGGCAGGTCTACAGTCTTCGCCCAACTGGTGCGCTTCCATCTCTCCAACGGATTAGTCTCCATGGCGGGCAACCTGGTGCTGATGCGCATCCTGGTTCACAACGCCCGCCTGCCTCTGCTCATCGCGAACGGCATCGCCGTTCTGTGCTGCTCCATCGTCAACTTTCTTCTGGGAGACTGCTGGGCCTTCGCGGTGGGAGCGAAGGCAATCCCGGCTCAGGCATGCTTGGTTGCGCGCGACACCGGATCGGGCGAGCAAACGCCCGGCGGTGATTACGATAGTGCACTCAAAGGACAGAGCCAGAGACACCACCGTAATTGCAGCACCTTTAGCCGCTTCGCATAGAATCGATTCATGTGCGGAATTGTAGGTTACGTCGGTCCCAAGAAAGTTGTGCCCGTGATCGTCGAAGGCCTGCGGCGGCTGGAATACCGCGGCTACGATTCGGCAGGCATTGCCGTGGGCAGCCCGTCTGCCGCGACTCTCAGCGTCTGCCGCGCCCCGGGCAAGCTGAGCAACCTTGAAGAGGTGTTGCGCAACCATCCGCTGGACGGCACCTTCGGCATTGGCCACACGCGCTGGGCTACGCACGGCCGCCCCACGGAAGAGAACGCCCACCCGCATCGCGACTGCACCGGCCGCATCGTCGTGGTCCATAACGGCATCGTGGAGAACTACCTCGACCTCAAGCGCGAGCTCACCGCGCAGGGCCACAAGTTTGTCACCGAGACGGATACCGAGATCATCGCTCACCTGATTGAGCAGACGCAGAAGGACGCGGAAGCCGCCGGCCAGCCCATCCCGCTCGAAGCCGCCGTGCGCCGCGCCGTGAAGCGGCTCACCGGCGCCTTCGCGCTTGGCGTGCTCTCCTCCGCCGAGCCCGACAAGATCATCGCCGCGCGCTTCGGCCCTCCGGTGGTGATCGGCGTAGGCGAGGGCGAGTACTTCGTCGCCTCTGACGTGCCCGGCATCCTGCACCACACGCGCAACATCTACTTGCTCGCCGATGGCGACATGGCGATTCTCACGCGCTCGGGCGTTACGCTCACTGACTTCGAGGGCAAGCCCATCGAACGTGCCATTACGCGCATTCAGTGGGATCCGATTCAGGCGGAAAAGGGCGGCTACAAGCACTTCATGCTCAAGGAAATCTGGGAGCAGCCGCGCGCCATTACTGACACCACGCTGGGCCGCGTTTCACTGGACTCCGGCAACGTCTTCCTGGGCGAGATGGAGATCGGCGACGAGGAGCTGGCCCGCGCCGCAAGCATCAACATTGCCGCCTGCGGCACCAGTTGGCACTCTGCGCTCACCGGCAAATATATGATTGAGCGCCTGGCCCGCCTGCCTGTCGATGTGGACTACGCCAGCGAGTATCGCTATCGCGATCCCATCGCCAGCGCGGATGCGTTGGGCCTGCTCATCACGCAGTCCGGAGAAACCGCGGACACGCTGGCCGCGCAGCGGGAGATGATCGCGCTCGGGTCGAAGACCGTAGCCATTTGCAACGTGGTGGGCGCCATGGTCGCGCGCGAGGCGCACGGCGCCATTTACACGCACGCCGGCCCGGAGATCGGGGTCGCGTCCACCAAGGCCTTCACCTCGCAGCTCACCGCGCTGTTCCTGCTTGCGCTCAAGCTGGGCCAGCTCCGCGGCCATCTCGACAAGGCCCAGTCTGTCCGGCTCATCGAAGAGCTGAGCCGCATTCCGGCCAAGATCGAGGAGGTGCTGCGCACGCGTTCGGGGCAGTGCGAGCAGCTTGCCAAAGACTTTTCGACCGCACGCGATTTTCTCTACCTCGGCCGCGGCATTCATTTCCCCATCGCGCTCGAGGGCGCGCTCAAGCTCAAGGAAATCTCCTATATTCACGCCGAAGGCTACCCGGCCGGCGAGATGAAGCACGGCCCCAATGCGTTGATTGACGAAACGCTGCCGGTGGTGGTGCTGGCCACGCGCGACGAAGCTGACCCTGCTTCAAAATTGCGCTACGAGAAGACGCTCTCGAATATCCAGGAAGTGACGGCGCGCTCCGGCCGCGTGATCGCCGTCGCCACGGAAGGCGACGCGCTCATCGCCAGCCTGGTGGAGCATGTCATCCACATTCCGCCCGCGCCCGAGCTGCTGGCGCCGCTTATCGAAATTGTGCCGCTGCAACTGCTCGCCTACTACATCGCCGTCCGCCGCGGCTGCGACGTAGATCAGCCGCGCAATCTGGCCAAATCGGTCACCGTCGAGTAATTTGCCGCGTAATCGCGGCTCGCATGCATCTGTAATTTGGGTGGGACCGCGCGAACTCAGATTTAAGATCTATTTTTCAAAGAGCTTCAAATCGATCCCTTCGCCCATCGCCTTATATCCCGCGTCGCCCGGATGCAGATGATCGCCCGAGTCGTAGGCCGGATTGAACCACGTCGGCTTCTGCGGATCGCGCGTAATCTGGTCGAAGTCCACCACCCCGACAAAGGTTCCGCTGGTGCGGATCCAGTCGTTCACAGCTTCGCGAACCTGCTCGCCTTTATCGGAGTAGTATCCCGCGCCGCCATAGGGCGTGAGCGTCGCGCCGATTGCCTTGATTCCATGCTCATGCGCGGCATCGGCTATCTGCTTCAGTCCAAACTCGAGTTGGGCTGCCGTAATCTCGTCTTCCGGCGCTGAAAGCTTGGCCAGCCGCCCGATATCGTTGATGCTTTCGAGCACGATGACGTACTTCACGCCGTCTTGTGCCAGCACATCGCGATCCAAACGCGTCAACGCGCTCGGTCCCGCGCCCTCATTCAGCACGCGGTTGCCGCCGATGCCCTCATTCAGCACCGAGACGTGCTCCAGCCCGTGCTCCTGCTTGAGCCGCGCGGCCAGCACGTCAGGCCAGCGCAGATTCGCATTCGCCGTCGAGTGCGCGCCGTCGGTAATCGAGTCACCCAGCGTGACAATGGCGCGCGAGCCTTCCACCGCCGGCACATCCACGCCGTCGACGAAATACCAGGACGTTAAAGTTGTGGGTTGGGGCAGGGAACTCGCGCCCGCCACATCGCCATCCGCCATGAAGCTATCCTGGTCGGCGAAGGAGTGGTAGGTTTCGGAGCGCATGATCTGGTTGGGCAGGTAAAAACTGATTGCCACATCGGAGAGCGGCTGCACCGCCAGCGCTACCGGATCGGAGTAGACGGCCGCTCCCGGCGCAATCCGCACGCTGGCTGCGCCGCCGAATGTGATGGCACGATCGGTCCCGTCCTTGATGGCGCCCCCGCTCGCACTCAGCGCGGCGTGCGCATCGCCGATGGTCAGCGGATCGGTGCCGTACTCATTGGTGAAGCGCACGCGAATCTGCTCGCCGCCATTCGAAATATGGACAATCTCGCGCAGCGTGGTTGCGGCAAATGGACGTACGCCAAAGCCGCCCTGCGCCTGCATGGGCGAAGTTGCCCAGGCGCCAGCCCACTGCGCATTCTCCGCGGCCTGCGCGCAGTTGGCGGCGCCCATTCCAAGCAAGAAAACCGGCAGGGAAGCAAAACCGACCCAGCGTTTCAACATCGATCGTATCTCCTCGGCATGAAGGCTAATTTCAGTGCACAGGGAGTCTATCACGCGAGATGGTTCCTGCTGCCTTTGCGGCGCTGAGCGGAGGGTTGACTGGCGCGCATCCCCTCTGCGAAACTCACGCCCATGGGTTACACCGGAAAGCTGGAATATGCACAGCAGCGCAAGATCAGGGAACGCAACACCCGGCTTTACCGGCTGGCTCACTGGCCCATCTGGATCTGGGTCTTCTTTCTCACGCCCGGGCCGCTCACCTTCAGCCTGTTTGCGCACGGCTTCAGCCGCGGCAACTCGATCTGGCTCGGCATGGTTCTGCTCGGCACGGGCATTGCAGGCCTGTGCGCGCAGTTGCCGGGCGTAGAGCCGCGCCCTTACATCCTGCGCTTTGACGAAGACAAGCCTAACCCGCTCTACCGCAAGGTCTGCTACACCTTTGCCTGGAACGCGGCGCTCAGCTTCGCGCTGCTCAACCTGAGCGGTCTGGTCATAGCCGCCGTCACCGGCACGTGGTATTTCAAGCAGATCTACCACTACGCCTACTTCCCGCTCTGCGCCTTGATTCTGCTGCTGGGTGCGGCCGGCAAGCTGCCGCGCGTGGGCCGCTCCACTCAAGGCGAAGGCATGGAGCGCCGCTACTTTTAAGGATCGGTCTGGTCTGTCACCATCGCGCAGACAGTCCTGCTCATCTTCT
>JBAUCP010000256.1:0-5541 GCA_049677625.1 Occallatibacter sp.
GTTGGCATTCGCTCAGGGGCTAAATTCTACAGTTGTATCTGCTTTCAATCGAAGAGAAGGGGCAAAGACCCGGGCCTGAAGGCCCTCTAAAATTCGCTCCCTTTCCGGGGGCTGAAGCCTCCGGCTCCCTCCGGAAGCCGTGCCCTTTCAAAACTCTGACTTATTTAGAGTTTCCTGAGTTCCTTCCCAGGAGTGAAGAGAACGCGGCACACCGCAGTAACATGAAAATCTGCTAAAGGCGATGGGCTCTCAACCGATGAACAGGATATGAGAGACCTTCGCATTTCACAGACCATCTATCTGCTGCTGGGCTTTGCCCTGCTGGCGGGGGGAACGGCATCGACCTATCTGATGTTCCGCTGCGCCGCCGTCAGCGACCGCTACACCGCGATCATTCAGGGTGAAATCGCACAAGCTCAACAGGTGCGCGTGCTGCAGGTGAACTTCAAGAAGCAGGTTCAGGCGTGGAAGGACATCCTGCTGCGCGGCAAAGACGATGCGGCGCTGGCAAACTATGGGCAGGAGTTTCACACGCTGGCTGCCGAAGTGCAGCAGACGAGCGGGGATCTCGATGGCCAGATCGGCAACGCGGAGGCTCGCGCGGATCTGGAGAATTTCAGGCAGCAGCATGAGTTGCTGGACAGCGAGTATGAGGCGGCGCTGGCCGGCTACGCGGCAAACCGCGACGCTGCGCAGGCCGATGCAGCGGTGAAGGGCAAGGATCGCCCGCCTACCGACACGCTGGACCATGTGACGGACCGCCTTGTGGCCCTGTCTGCCTCAGTGCCGGCCGAAGAAGCCGCGCGGCTGCACCACGAACAGACGGTGCTGGGGGTGGTTCTGGCTCTTCTGTGGCTGTCACTGGGGGTGTGGAGCGTAAGCTTTGCGCGCTCGCTGGGCCGGCGCATGGCGGGCTCAGTTCAATTTGTGCGCGAGATTGCTGCGGGCGACCTGACCGTGACCGCTCCGGAGGAGAGCTCAGACGAACTGGGCGAGCTGATCGCGGCCATGAGCGAGATGCGCGACCGGTTGCGCCAGATGGCCATATCGATCCAGGCGGTGGCGGCGCAACTGGCCATCAGCGCCGGCCAGGTATCGAATTCGTCCGGTCAGATTGCGCACGCGGTTACGGAGCAGCGAACCCAGGCCGAGCAGGTGGCGTCGGCGCTCGAGGAGATGACGTCGAGCGTGCGCGAGGTTACGCACAACTGCGGCCAGGCGGCGGAACGGGCGATCCGTACCGGTGGGCTGGCGACGGAGAGCCGCAACACGGTGGCCTCAGTGGCGCGCGAAGTGCGCGACCTTTCCTCAGAGGCCGAGCGCAATGCGCGGACGATCCAGGCACTGGGCGAGCGCTCACGGCAGATTACGCAGATCGTTACCCTGATTGAAGAGCTGGCGGGGCAGACCAACCTGCTGGCGCTGAACGCGGCCATCGAGTCAGCGCGCGCCGGCGAACACGGACGCGGGTTTGCGGTGGTAGCGGGCGAGGTGCGCCGGCTTGCGGAACGCACGACCTCGGCCACTAAAGAGATTTCAGAGGCGGTGCAGTCGATCCAGAAGGGCACCGAGGACGCGGTGCAGGGCATCCAGAACAGCACCGGGCGGGTGCAGAAGAGCGTGGCCACGGCGGACGCAGCTGCGGAATCGCTCGACGTGCTGGATACCAGCACGGCAGAGATGCGGCAACGGATCGAGCAGATTGCGCAGGCCGCCGAGGAGCAGTCGGAGGCGTCGAGCCTGGTGGGCAAATCAATGAACCAGATTGCCGCCAGCATCGCGTCCTCGTCAGAGGGCGCGGAAGAAGCGGCGCGAACCGCCGGGGAACTTGTGTCGCTGGCCGAGCAACTGAACGAGCAGGCCAGCCTGTTCAAGACCGGCGAGGAACACAAGGGGCCGCGCGCGGTTGCGCGCAGGCGCGCTGCGTAATCTGATTACTCCACCTGGCCCAGGCAGACCGTAAACCAGCCCTGGTCGTCAGTCCAAGTGGAGGCGGGTGCGAAGCCAGCCTGCACGAGCAGGTCTTCCGGTTCGCCGGGCTGATATTTGTAGCTGTTTTCTGTGTGGATGGTTTCTCCCGCGGCGAAATCGGCTTCGAAGTCGAGCGCGGCAAAGTGAACGCGCTGCGCGATACGGCTTTCGAGGTGCATCTCGATGCGCGAATGCGCCCGGTTCCACACGGCGCGGTGCGCGAATGCCTCGGGATCGAAGTTGGCGCAGAGCTCGCGGTTCAATCGCTTCAGCATATTTTTGTTGAAAGCCGCGGTGGTGCCGGCTGCATCGTCATAGGCGGCCAGAAGCGTTTGCTCATCCTTTACAAGATCCACGCCAAGCAGCATGCCGTCGCCGGGGTGGAGTTGCGCGCGCACTTTCGCGAGCAGATGAGCGGCTTGCTCGGGCTCGAAGTTGCCGATGCTCGAGCCAATATAAAGCACCAGGCGGCGCTCATCGCGACCGGTTGGCTCAAAAGCGAATCCATTCGTGTAATCCATGGCCAGCGGCCGCACGTGCACGGCGGGAATCTCGCGCTCGATGCGGGCCTGCGCTACAAGCAGAGCCGTGGCGGAGACGTCCACCGGTTCGTAGAGCACTTCGCCCTGCTGCGCGACGGCGGCCCGAAGCAGGATGCGGGTCTTTTCGGCTGAGCCGGCGCCCAACTCGGCAATGCGCAGCCGTGCATGGCCACCGGCCTCCACGCTTGCTGCGCGCGCCATCATCTCGTCGGCGTGGCGAGCGAGAATGGTGCGCTCGGTTCGCGTCAGGTAGTACTCGGGCAACTCGGTGATCTCGTCGAAGAGCCGCGAGCCGGCCTCGTCATAAAAGAGCCAGGGCGGCAGACATTTTCGCCGGGACAAGAGCCCCGCGCGGACGGCCGTCACGACCTGTTCGTCAATCTGCGATTCAGTTGGGGTAGAAGCCGCGGGAGTCATCTTGTCGATTCGATGCGTGGGAATGCGTTACGACGCCAAACGAATGCCGGAAAACTGCCAGCGCGTCTCCGGCGAGAAGAAATTGCGGTAACTCGAACGGATGTGGCGCTGCGGGGTGACGCAGGAGCCTCCGCGCAGGACCATCTGGCCGCTCATGAATTTGCCGTTGTACTCGCCAAGCGCGCCCTCGAGCGGCTTGAATCCGGGATAAGGAAGATAAGCGCTTCCCGTCCACGCCCAACAGTCCCCCCACTGCGTGGGGCTTTGACTTTGGAGTAGTTCTGTGGGAACCGGCATCAGGTTGCCGGAATCGAGCAGATTGCCTGCAACCGGCTCGGCTTCGGCCGCGGCCTCCCATTCAAATTCGGTAGGCAGCCTGCGGCCGGCCCAGCGGGCGTAGGCGTCGGCCTCGTAGTAGCTCACGTGGCTTACCGGGGCGTCGAGCAGGTCTTCGATCGGCACAATGCCGCGCAGTGTGAATACGGACCATTCGCTGCCCTGGTTGCCGTCCTGATTGCCGCCTTCCTGGGTCCAGTAGAGTGGCGCGCGCCAGCCTTTTTCCTTGATTGCGGCCCATCCGGCGGAAAGCCATAGCTCGGGCCGGCTGTAGCCGCCGCCGGCCATGAAGGCGAGATATTCCCCACAGGTGACCAGCCGGTTGGCGAGAGCGTAGGGCGGGAGCCACACCTGGTGGCGGCCCAGCTCGTTGTCGAAGCAGAATCCATCGCCGGCGAACCCGGCCTGGCGCAGTCCGCCCTCGAACTCTTGAAAATCAGGGGGCGCCAGGTTTCGGTGCTGGTTCCGCTTTTGAGACCAGGGAGCTTGCGGCTCGCCGTCCGCATAGGCCGGACGCAAAGGATTGGTGTAGAAGGCGTGCAGAATGTCGGTGAGCAGCAGTTCCTGGTGTTGCTCTTCGTGGTTGACGCCGAGCTCGATGCGCCGGAGCGCTTCGGCCGCCGGCGTGCTCTCGAACAGCCGGTCAATTCCTTCGTCTACATGCTCGCGGTAGGCCAGGATCTGTTCCAGCGGGGGCCTTGAAAACGAGGAGCGGAGCTGCTTTTCAGGAACGGCCGAGAAACTTTCGTAATAGCTGTTGAAGAGCCAGGGAAAGTCGGCGTTGAAGGCGCGGTAGCCGGGCAGGAATTCGCGCAACACAAAGGACTCGAAGAACCACGCCGTATGGGCCAGATGCCACTTTGCGGGCGATGCCTCAGGACAGGACTGCACCATCATGTCCTCGGGCGTGAGCGGCGCAGAGAGCGCCAGCGTACATCGGCGGACCGTCCTGAATCGCTCTTCGATACCCCGATCCGCGATGCCCGCGCCAGCTTCCACAATCTCTACTGCGGCCTGATTCATGGGTCCCACTTGCCCTCCCGCGCTGCATGGAGTGTACCGCGCACCCCGCCGGCCGGCACCGAATTGTGACGCAAATCCTGGAATGGCGGTCAAGAAACTTCGCCTATTCTTCCCGGCCGGCTTTTCACGGCTGTGTTTTTGGTGCTCTAATGCTAACGGACGATTTTACGGTTGAATCGCCCCCTCGATTGCTTCGCCGCTCTTGCGCGAAGGCAATCCGGGAGGAGTTATGTCCGGGTTCGACAAACGCCGTTTGATGTTGACTCTGGGTTTGATGACGCTTCTCGCCGCCGGGGCGCATTTCTTGTCTGCGCAGGCGCCAGCGGCAACGCCCGTAGCGCCGGCCGGTCCGTCAGCCGGCTTTCCAGCTACTCCGCCCACCCACGAAGAGCTCGGTGACACGCTGGCGGTGCATCGGCGCTATCAGGCAGCCATCGAGGAGTATGCCAAGGCTCCGGTGTCGGCAGCCGTGTGGAACAAGATGGGCATCGCCTATCAAATGATGTTCAATTCCAAGGATGCCACGCGGTGTTACCGCGAATCGCTCAAGCTCGACCCGCGTAACTCACAGGTGCTCAATAACATGGGCACGGTTTACGACTCGCTTAAGGAGTACGGCACAGCCGAGCACTTCTACCACAAGGCGCTCAAGTCTGACCCCCGCTCGCCGCTCATCCTCAAGAATCTGGGAACCAATCTGCTGGCGCAGCACAAGTACAGCCGCGGCTGGGAGGAGTACCAGAAAGCGCTGGCTCTTGACCCGGAGATATTTGAGGATAAGGGCAGCCCGCAGGTGCAGAATCCGAGCACGGTGGCCGAGCGCGGCGCCATGAACTATTACATGGCGCTGGGCTGCGCACGCATGGGGCAGGTCGACTGCGCACTGCAGTATCTGCGCATGGCCCTGGACGAGGGATTCACCAGCCCCAAGAAGGTGGCCTCCGATACTGAATTCGCCAGCCTGCGCGACAATCCGGACTTCAAGCAGATGCTGGCGGCGCAGAGCAAAACCAAGGCTGCCCAGGCGCGCTGATCCAGGGTGGCGTCGCAAAAGTTCATTGCATAAATAAATGGAGTGCCCGAAAAGCGGGCCCTTCGACTCCGTTTGGCGCAGAAAACGCGCCAAACTTCGCTCAGAGGCTGTGACTTTTTCGATTTGCTTTGCGGTATGGAATGAGATTTCCAGATAGCTTCAGTCTATAAGCAAGACATGGGCGAATTTTCTACGGAAAGAGGTGGTTCGGCGGTTCGT
>JBAUCP010000257.1:0-3225 GCA_049677625.1 Occallatibacter sp.
GTCCAGACCGTCCAGGACATTGACTCGGGCGGGCAGGTGAAGAAGACCGAATCGGAGGAATACGACGACTTTTTCGTGAACGGACACCTGATCGAGCGCGCGGTGAAGAAGGATGGGCAGCCTCTGAGCGGGCACGACGAGGAAAAGGAGACCGATCGCGTAACCAAGCTGGTGGAAAAGGCGCAGAAGACGCCGCCGGACCAGCCGCTCGAGGGCCAGACGATCAGCGTGGGCCGGCTGCTGGAGATCATGGACGTGCGCAACCCGCGGCGGGCGGACTATCGCGGGCGGCCCACGATTGTCTTCGACTTTGTGGGCCGGAAGGACGCAAAGACGCACGGGGTTGTCGAGGACGCCTCAAAGAAGCTCGAGGGGACGGTGTGGATTGACGAGGCGGACCGGCAGGTGGCGCACCTGGAGGTAAGCTTCGACGATAATTTCAGGATTGTGGGCGGCCTGTTTGCCAGCGTCGAGAAGGGATCGAGCTTCCGTTTCGACCAGGCTCCGGTGGAGAATGGGTTGTGGCTGCCCGCCGGCGGCGAGGCCAACATGCAGGCGCGGGTGCTGCTGGTGAAGAATCTGCGCCAGCACATTACCGAGCGGGACTACGGGTTCAAGCAGTTCCACGTGGAGACGCAGCAGTCGAAAGAGACTACGGCGGTTTCGGCGAAGCCGTAGAACTGGTGTGGTGAATTGGAAGTTCGTTGCGTAGTCAGATGCCCGAAAAGCAGGTCCTTCGACTCCCTTCGCTGCGCTTCGGTCGCTCAGGATGACAGAGCATCTATGAAGTGAACTTTGGGGACGGGACAACAGGGACCAGAGACTGAAAGCCGCGCTGGCTGGTTGGGAGAAAAACAGTGGAAGGCAAGACGCACAAAATTACTTTGATTCCCGGCGACGGCATCGGGCCGGAGGTTACGCAGGCTGTTGTTCGCATCCTTGAGGCTACGGGCGTCAAATTCGAGTGGGAGCGGCATGCGGCCGGGGCTGAGGCCTTCGAGATGCATGGCGAGTACATTCCGGCGGCGCTCTACGACTCCATCGAGCGCAACCGCGTGGCGCTCAAAGGGCCGGTGACGACGCCGATCGGCGGGGGATTCAAGAGCATCAACGTTACGCTGCGCAAGAAGTTCGATCTCTACGCCAACTTCAGGCCGGTGCGCAATCTGCCCGGCCTTGAGACCCACTGGCCAGGCATCGACCTGATCATCGTGCGCGAAAACACCGAGGGCGAGTACGTGGGCCTGGAGCACGAGGTGGTTCCGGGGGTGGTGGAAAGCATCAAGGTGATCAGCGAAAAGGGATCGACGCGCATTGCACGGTTTGCGTTCGAGTATGCGCGCAAGCACGGGCGCAAGAAGATCCACTCGATTCACAAGGCGAATATCATGAAGCTCTCAGACGGCTTGTTCCTGCGCTGCGCGCGCAAGGTGGCCGAAGAATTTCCCGACGTGCAATACGGCGAACAACTGATCGACAACACCTGCATGCAACTGGTGATGAATCCATTCCAGTACGACACGCTGCTGCTTGAAAATCTCTACGGCGACATTGTGAGCGACCTGTGCGCGGGGCTGGTGGGCGGGCTGGGGCTTGTGCCGGGCGCGAACCTGGGCGCGGAGTGCGCCATCTTCGAAGCCGTGCACGGATCGGCGCCGGACATCGCGGGCAAGAATGTGGCCAACCCCACGGCGCTGCTGCAGTCAGCGGTTCTGATGCTGCGGCATCTGGATGAGTTCGCGGCTGCGGACAGGGTTCAGAAGGCGCTTGAAGCGGTGTACACGGCGCGCACGGCGCTGACCCGCGATGTGGGCGGCACGGCGGGGACCAGCGAGTTTGCGGATGCGGTGCTGGCGGGGATGGGGTAGTGTCCCTCAGGGGCTAAAGCCCGCACGCCGTTTTCGGCCATTGGCGGCACGACTGAAGCCGTGCCCTTTCAAAACGACGGCGAATCAGGACGCTGTCCGTACTTCGGCTGATTCTTAATATTTACTTACGAATTCGGCCGCCATCCGTCTTCCCGCCGGCCCAAACTTCCCCCAAAAATATTTTCCCCGCTGCCGCAACTTCCCCAAACCCTGAGGGTCCTCAAGGTATCCAGTCGGCCTCTGCTTGCTTACGAATCGAACTGCAACTTTACCGGCTCTTGGGGAGCTGTTCTATCAGGAGGACCGCCATGAAACGCACTGCACTTGCTCTCTACACCATTCTGCTTGCCGCTCCGTTGTCTGTATATGCGGGTGAGCAGATCATCCCGGCCGGGTCTCTGATCAGTTGTACGGTGTCGGAGCCAAAACTCTCATCCAAAACCGATTCCATCGGCGATCCGGTGCTGTGCCAGCTCGGATTTTCCGAGCGCTACGGCCGCTCGGTTCTGCCGGCGAACAGCTATCTGGTGGGCCGCTTCGAAGACTACAAGGATCCCGGCCACTTCGTTGGCAAAGGCTGGATGGAACTGAAGTTCGACCGCATGATCATCGAGCCGGACACGGTGGTTCCGGTGGACGCGCGGGTGGTGGACGTGCCGGGCTACAACGTGGACCGGTACGGGCGCATCCTGGGCAGGGGCCACGCGGTGCGCGACACGATCACCTGGATGATCCCGATTCTGTGGCCGATTGACCTGATCAATCTGCCGCGGCGCGGTCCGCGCCCCACGCTCAAGGAAGAGACGCGGATGACGCTGAAGGTGATGGACGACCTGAGCGTTCCCATGATGGACCAGCCGCAGCAGGACCCGAACGGCCTCTACCGGCGGATGCCGAGCGAGTATCAACAGCCGCAGCCTGCTCCTGCGCCGCCGCCGAGCCCGGTGGCAATGGATTATCCGCAGCAGCCGGATCCGGCGCCGCCGGTAATGGCTTATGCTCCCGTGCCGCCGCCGGCCTACTACTACGCGCCTCCGGCGGTCATTGTGGCGCCGGCATGGAGACCGCGGCGCTCGGTGATCGTGATGCGCGGGGGCTACGCGTATCGGGTGTGGGTTCCGTAGGTGGAGTTTCTGCGGAGGGTCAGGCGCGCTCGCATTGGCGCAGCGCGCCTATCCCTCGCAGCGTTTGGTGAAGCGAACAGGCTTTGACGGGCGAGCGAAAACATCTCTCAGGGGCTTCTATGAGACGGCTGGTTGAGTCAAGGTGTTTTTGTTTTTTCCTTCATTGGCATGTTTTTGTTTTTGCGGTTGCTGTTGTTGTTGGGATTCATCTCGGGCTTCTATCCGCACTCGCA
>JBAUCP010000258.1:0-9576 GCA_049677625.1 Occallatibacter sp.
ACAACTTCTACCAGTACACGTGCGGAAAGCTAAACGCCGAGAACCCGATTCCGCCCGACCAGATGTCCTGGGGCGTTGGCGGCGAACTGCAGGCGTGGAACCGCCAGATCCTGCACGAGATTCTGGAGGCGAATGAGGGGGCCAGCGCGACGCGCACGCCCAATGAGCAGAAGATCGGCGACTTCTACTCGGCGTGCATGACACAGGGCAGCTCGAATGCCAACGACCTCGAGGCCATCGAGCCGCTGCTGAAGCAGATTGACGCGATGCACGACAAGCGGGAGATTGCCACGGTGCTGGCTGCGATCCACAGCTCGTTTGGCCAGGCGTGGTCGGGCGACAACGACCAGACCAACGTGGCACTGTTCGGCTACGGACCGCAGGCCGACTACAACGACGTGAGCCGCGTGGTGGCCGGAGTGGACCAGGGAGGACTGGGCATGCCGGGGCGCGAATTCTACCTGGGAACCGACGCACAGTCGAAGGCCATCCGCGACAAATACGTGAGCCTGATTGTCACCATGCTGCAACTGGATGGCGCGACAGCCGAGGCGGCCACGCGGGATGCAGCGACCATTCTGCGCGTGGAGACCGCGATGGCGCAGGCGCAGATGGATAACGTGACGCGGCGCGACCCCAACAAGGTGAACAATCGCTACACGCTGGCCCAGCTCAAGGAGCTTACGCCGGACTTCGACTGGGACAGCTATCTGAGCGGCCTGGGCGCGCCGGTGGTTCCGCTGTACGAAGTCTCCGCGCCGGAGTTCTTCCGCGAGCTGGACAAGCAACTGGTGAGCGAGGACCTGGCCACGTGGAAGCTCTATCTGCGCTGGCAACTGCTGCTGGCGGCCGATACCTACCTTGGCAAACCATGGCGCGACGCGAACTTTGCATTCGTCAGCGCGATTACCGGCCAGCAGCAGCAGTCGCCGGACTGGCGCCGCTGTGCCAATTCGGTGGACAACTTCATAGGCGAGGCGCTGGGCCAGGTCTACGTGGCCAAGGTCTTTCCGCCGTCGAGCAAGGCCCGCGCCGAAAAGATGGTGAAGGACATCGAAGCGGCCATGGGACGGGACATCGACTCAGTGACGTGGATGCAGCCGGCCACCAAGCAGGAGGCGCACCGGAAGCTCGCGGCCGTTCTCGACAAGATCGGCTATCCGGACAACTGGATCGACTATAGCTCGCTGACCGTTACGCGAGCGAGCTATGCGGAGAATGTGGAGCGGGCGACGGCCTTCGAGCTGAAGCGGCAGCTAGGGTTTATCGGCAAGCCACTGGACCGCACCCAATGGTTCATGACGCCGCCGACCGTGAATGCCTACGAGGACCCGCAGGCAAACACTATCAACTTTCCCGCGGGGATTCTGCAGCCTGTGTACTTCGACGCCCAGGAGGACGACGTGATCAACTACGGCGCGGAGGGCGCGATTGTGGGTCACGAGCTGACGCACGACTTCGACGACGAGGGGCGGAAATTCGATGTGAAGGGCAATCTGCGCGACTGGTGGACGCCGGAAGACGCCAAGGCATATGAAGAGCACGGCCAGTGCATCGCCGACGAATATACCGGGCCGGTGCCCGGCGTGCCCGGCGTAAAGCAGAACGGGAAACTGACGCAGGGCGAAGACACGGCCGACAATGGCGGCGTTCACCTGGCGCTCTCGGCGCTGATTGAGGACCTGAAGCAGCAGGGCAAGACGCTGGACGACAAGGACTCGCTCGGGCTGACCAATCTGCAGCGGTTTTTTATCGCCTATGGGACTGCGTGGTGCGACCAGATTCGCCCTGAACTGGAGCGAACGCTGGTCATCACCAACCCGCACTCGGTCCCGGAACTGCGGGTGAATAACGTGGTGGGGAATATGCCGGAGTTTCAGAAGGCGTTCAATTGCAAGGCGGGCCAGCCGATGGTGCATGCTACGCAATGCCGCGTCTGGTAATGCGGCAGATTGCAGGGCCTTATTCCCGTCCGATGCGTTTGACCTCGCTCTGAATTGCCATCTGTCCGAGTGCGGACAAGGGCAATGCGAGAAAGAGATTGATGCGGCGATCGAGGACAGCGAATGCGGCGCGGAATGCGCGTTCGATCTGTTCCGCCGTTCCCTCAACGGCTGCCGGGTCCGGAATGCCCCAGTGCGCCGTTAGGGGCTGCCCCGCCCAAAGGGGACAGGTTTCATTGGCTGCGTTGTCACAGACCGTAAAGACGAAATGCATCGTCGGAGCGCCAGGAGCTCCAAACTCATCCCACGATTTGCTGCGCAACCCGGCCGTCGAGATTCCAGCCAGCTCAAGTTGCCGCAATGCCTCCCTGCGGACCGTGCCCGTGGGATGGCTGCCGGCGCTGAACGCTGTAAATTTGTCGCCGGCGCGATGGTTCAGGATGGCTTCAGCCAATATGGATCGGGCGGAGTTGCCGGTGCAAAGGAACAACACGTTATAGTGAGCGGCTGTCAAGGGAGCACTGCTTTGCGCGCTGCGGGTTCTCTGGACCTATCAGGTTTAGTGGCGCGAATGAAAGCACTGACGAATCTTCCTTCAACGGTGGGCGCTATCTCGTCCACCGCGATGCCTGCGGCAGAGAGGAACTGGCGTGCGTCTTCCGGTTCGTAGACCCGCGTCACCTCAAGATCGACGTCAATGAACCCCGCGGCGGATAACTTCGCGCGATAGTCTTGCTCATCGAGCGCTCCGGCGATGCAACCAACCCATAGGAGCATGTTCTGCCGGACAGCGTCAGGAACCTCTCCGCGGACAACCACATCAGAGACCGCGAACCGGCCGCCGGGCCGCAGCACGCGGAATGCTTCGCCCAATACGCGGTCCTTGTCGGCGGAGAGATTAATAACACAATTGGAGATGACAACGTCGACCGAGTCGTTGGCAAGAGGAATGCTTTCGATCTCGCCCTTCAGGAACTCGGCATTCGCAACGCCGGCCTGGCGCTGGTTTTCGCGCGCGAGTGCCAACATCTCGTTGGTCATATCCAGGCCGTAGGCTTTGCCCGCCGGCCCTACGCGCCGGGCGGAAAGCAGCACATCGATGCCGCCGCCGGAGCCGAGATCGAGAACGGTTTCACCAGGCCGGAGGTCAATGAGAGCAGTCGGATTCCCGCAGCCCAGCGAGGCCAACACGGCACGCTCAGGCAGGGTTTCGGTTTCAGCCGTTCCGTAGAGATTGCTGGTGATGGGATCGCAGCAGCGCATCGCCGGGTCGCAGCAGGTGCCACCGGCCTGGCTTACCCCACGGGCGATGGAGCCATACTTTTCGCGAATTTCAGATTGTTTGCTCATGCAGTTCCTTAAAACATATATGCCAATGCGAATGTATATCCGCCTCATATATTTGTCAAGGCGTATATTGAAAATAATGAGCCGGTCTTCTTCATTTGATGCCGTGAAATTGTTTGCCGCGCTGGCCGACCAGACTCGCTTGCGTCTTCTTAATCTGATGGATGGCAGGGAAGTATGTGTCTGCCATTTTGCGGAGGTGCTGGGGCAGAGCCAGCCCAAGATATCGCGGCACCTTGCCTACCTGCGCAAGGCGGGCATGGTGAGTGCGCGCCGCGACGGGAAATGGATGCACTACAGCATTGAAAGACCCGCCGATGCCGCGGCCGTGTCGATTCTTGAATCCGTCCTTGGCGCTCTCAGAAACGATCGCCGCATGCAGACCGATCTGCGACGGCTGAATCGCGCTTGCTGCGGACCGGTGGAAGGCGAAATCCATGGCTGAGCGGACGAAAGCCCAGACTCTGCTTGCCTTTGCAATCATCTATTTCGTCTGGGGCTCGACGTTTCTGGCTATTCGCATCGGCGTGCATGAGGTGCCGCCGTTTCTGTATGCGGCCATGCGGTTCGCGGCGGCAGGCCTGGCGCTCTATATCTGGATGCTGGCCAAAGGCGAGCGCAGCCCGACGGCGCGCGAGTGGGCCTCAGCGACGCTGCTGGCGCTGCTGATTTTTGTGGGCGACTACGGGCTGCTGTTCTGGGCAGAGCAGCGCGTGCCTTCGGGCGTGGCCGCGGTAATGCTGGCGACCATCCCCGCATTCATGGCGCTCTGTGAGATTGTGCTGCTGCGTACGCAGCGACTCACGGTCAGCCTGGCGCTGGCATTGACCATCGGCATGTGCGGCGTGGCGGTGCTGGTGAGCCGCTCGCTCAACCTGGGCGGCGCGCCTGTCGATCGCGCGGGGGCTGTGGCGCTCATCATTGGCGCCATCAACTGGTCAGTGGCCTCAGCGCTCTCGCGCAAGCTGCCGCTGCCGTCTTCCAAGGTGATGAGCTCCGGCGCGCAGATGCTGGCTGGAGGCGTCCTGCTAGCGCTGGGAGCTGCGCTGCGCGGGGAGTTCAAGGGCTTCGATCCGCGGGCGGTTTCAACCGGGGCGTGGCTGGCGCTGCTCTATCTCATCGTCGCCGGGTCCATTGTGGGTTTCACCGCTTACGTGTGGCTGCTGCATCATGAGTCGCCTACAAAAGTAGGCACGTATGCGTATGTGAACCCGGTGGTCGCTGTGCTGCTGGGATACTTTGCGGGCGGTGAGGCGCTGGGCGCGCGAACGGTGGTGGGCAGCCTGTGCGTGCTGGCGAGCGTGGTGATGATTACCACCGCGCGCAGGCAGAAGCCGGCTGTTGTACCCGTTGCTGAAGAGGCGGGATAGCGGGCGAGCGCGTGGTGTCCCGGAAGTTCATGGCAGAGATTGGGCATGCCTGGAGCGGTGGGTCAGGAGAAGTATCCCACAGGGGCTAAAGCCCGCCCGTTGTTTTGTGGATATTTATGTACGGGCTGAAGCCCGTACCCTTCAGACTGCTGGTCAGATCCCTGATCCCCGATTTCTGACCCCTGAAACCTGATCTCTGCGCTACCGTTGATCGATCAGGCGGATGGTCTCCATGAACACGTCGCCGTCGATCGTCAAACTATGCGCGCTGATCTTGTCCATGGTGTCCTGGGCGGTGTGGTGGTAGCTGTTATCGGGGCCGTAGTCCAGATCGATGATGTCGATGGACGGCACGCCGCGCTGGACAAAGGGCAGATGGTCGTCTTCTACGGCCATGTCCTTCTGAAAGAAGTAGCGCTCGTAGCCGAATTTCCTTGCGGCCTGCGTGACCAGCGCAACCAGCCAGCGGGTCGAATTGGTCTCGCGCTGAATGTCGAGGTCCTTGTCGCCGATCATGTCTGCGAGCAGGAAGGCCTTGATCTGGCCCAGGGTCCCGTCGCGTCCCCAGCGCGCGGCCAGGTGGCGGCTGCCGTATGTGGAGTCACTGTCGGACCAGCTTTGGATGGCCTCTTCGCCGTCAAAAAACACCAGCCACACGGAGTAGCCGTCGAGCTTTTTTCCGTGCGCTGTCTCTTCGCGCAGCCGGTCGGCGATGGCCATCAGCAGGCCGGTGGTCGAGGCGCCGTCGTTGGCGCCCACGAAGTTGATGTTCTTGAGCGGGTAGTTGGTTTCGTAGTGCGTGCCGAGCACGATCGCGCCCGGTTTTGTGCCGGGGAAGCGCACGATGAAGTTGCACATCTGCACGGGGCCGATGGGCGTATCTGCGATGAAGGCGTCTTCTTCGCGCTGGTCGTGGAGAAAGTGGCTGCGCAGGAACTCTTCGGCCTTCACATGTCCCGGCCCGGTGGGCCAGCGCGGACCAATGGCGGCAAACTCGCGCGCGTATTCATAGGCCTTGGCGCCATCAAAGTGCTGCGCCTGCGCGGCGAGCGGGGCCAGGAATGCCAGCGTGGCTACGAACAATTTCCAGGTTCGTGCTTTCCCAGGTCTTAAACCACCCCGGCGACGAAGACCTGTCGCCGGGGACCCCGGCATCGAGACCTGGGGCACCCGGCATCTGTGCAACGGCCAGAGAAGGGAAGAGATCATGGCTTGGCCTCTTTGGCCTTCCTGCGCGAGGGATGCACCCACCAGGCCACGCCGATGCCGATCAGGTAGAGGGCGAGCATGGGAATGGCGTAGATGCACATGGTGCTGGGATCGGGGCTGGGACAGATAGCGGCGGCCACAACGAAGACGGCGAGGATAGCGTAGCGAATGTTCTTCCACAGGAACTGCGGGCTGACGATGCCGAACAGAGCGAGGAAGAAGATGAGGATGGGCAACTCAAAACTGACGCCGAGGCCGAGGATGATGGAGAGGAAAAAGCCGGTGTAATCCTCGATGGTGATCATGGGCGTGAAGTTGTGGCCGAAACCCACGATGAGGATCTGGATGGCCGCCGGCAAAACATAAAAGTAGCCGAAGCTTGCGCCGGCGAGGAAGAGCCCAATGGTGGCGGCCATGAAGGGGACGACGAAACGGCGCTCCTTTTGGTAGAGCCCCGGCGCAATGAACAGCCATACCTGATAGAGAATGAGGGGCGAGGCCAGGATCGCGCCCGCCGTCAGCGCAGCCTGCAGGTCCAGGTTAAGCGCATCCATGGGATGCGTGAACATAAGCGTTTTATGGATGCCGATCAGCGGGGCCTGAAACAGTGCGACGATGCGATCCTTGAATATCCAGGACACGATGAAACCAAGCGCCAGATAGATGGCCGAGTGGACGATGCGCTTGCGGAGCTCTTCCAGATGCTCCATCAGGCTCATCCCCGGCAGCTCCGCGCGCTCGGTGACCGCTTTCCGTGCTTTGTCTAGTGCGTCGCCGGGATCAACCATTGTGGGCGGCCTGCTCCGTCACCGCGCCGTTCTCGTCTGCTGCGGCTTCTTTCTCTGCGGGATGCTCTTCGGCGGCGGCGGGAGCCGCAGATTCCAGAACCGGCTCCGGGACCGCGTCGCCGGGACGCGCTGCTGCAATCGGCTCGCCGGTGGAGGGCGGCTGAATTCGCGGATAGGATGCCTCCGGCGAAGGGTCCGGAGTTGCGCTGGTTTCGGTTGATTCAGGCGCCGGAGGCTGGGCGGTCGCTTCAGTTCCTGCACTTTGCGCAGACAGCGCCAGCCGCTGCTGCCGCTCCGCCTCCTCGCGCTTGCGGCGATCGGCATCTTCAGCGTTCCGCAACTCTTCTTCCATCTGGAACTTGAAGTCGTTTGAGGCCTTGCGGAACTCGTACATCAGCTTGCCGATCTGGCGGCCAATCTGCGGCAGCCGGCGGGGCCCGAAGACGACCAGCGCAAGCACCATGAGAATGAGGGAATCGGCCATTCCCAGGTTGGCAGCCTCAATTGGCGGGGGATTAACCATTAAAAGCCATGATACCTGCCCGCGCGCGGCACTCACAAACCCTGGGCGGTGCCGGTAGCGTCCTGATTTGAAAGGGCACGACCCAAACCCTTCATGCCCCATCCGTTTGTTAGGCCTGCGTTACAATAAAGGGGATGGATCGGTCTTGAGTCCGGTCGGTGTTCGGCGGGTTTTCAGAATCCGCCGGCTTTCCACCGCATCCATTTCTGTAAGAGCTGCAACAACCCCGTGGATGGGGTTCTTGCGCGGGAGTTTTGACGCCATGCCTGGCCAGTTGCGGCGGGCGGCGCAAGCTTCCAGCAGGACAGTGCGTCCACTGCAGCCGGTTTGCTTTCAACATCCCCGTCCGCCGTATCCGTTTGGAACGGCAGGGCTGAAGGCGGAATAAAGTGACTCCTGTTCTTGACGATTTGGCGGCGGCCGCGCCTGCACAGGCCGGCAGCAGTTGCAGCCTTGAAAACTACCTGGCTCTACCCGACCACTCGATGGACGAGCGCATTGCCAGTGCGCGTGCGGCGCTGGGAACGACGACTATCCTGCTCGGGCACCATTATCAGCGCGATGAGGTGGTCCGCTTTGCGGATTTCACCGGCGACAGCTACAAGCTCTCGAAGATTGCCGCGGAGACCGGCGCCCGGTACATCGTGTTCTGCGGCGTGCACTTCATGGCTGAAAGCGCGGACGTGCTGGGGAGCGCCGGGCAACAGGTTATTTTGCCCGACCTGAATGCCGGCTGCTCCATGGCCGATATGGCGGAGATTTCACAGGTCGAGGCCTGCTGGGAGGCGCTCGAACGCATGGGGCTGGCAGACGAGACCATCCCGCTCACCTACATGAACTCGACCGCTGCTATTAAGGCTTTTTGCGGCGAGCGCGGCGGCCTGGTCTGCACCTCTTCGAATGCGCGGACGGCTTTTGAATGGGCCTTCGCGCGCGGCAAGCGCATTTTGTTTCTGCCCGACCAGCATCTGGGCCGCAATACCGGATTCGCCATGCAGATTCCGCTCGAGGAGATGGCCGTATGGGACCCGTGGGCGATCCAGATTGGTCCAAACCAGGGCGGGCAAACCAAGGCCCGGCTCGCGGAAAGCTGCATAGTGCTCTGGAAGGGCCATTGCGCCGTGCATCAGCGCTTTCTTCCCAGCCACGTGGACGAGGTGCGCGCCAAGTATCCCGGCATTCAGGTGATCGTGCACCCGGAGTGCCGCTTTGAGGTGTGCCAGAAGGCCGATGCGCTGGGCTCTACGGAGGGGCTGATCGCGCGGGTGGAGCAGGCTCCGGCAGGCGCAACCTTCGCCATCGGCACCGAGATTCACCTGGTCAACCGGCTGGCGCGGCGGTTTGCCGCCGAAGGCAAGAAGATCATCACGCTGGACTCGACCGGCTGCCTCTGCACCACCATGTACCGCATCACCCCGCAGCACCTGGCCTGGGCTCTCGAGAACCTGGTGGAGGGCCGGGTGGTGAACCGCATCCAGGTGCGCTCGAGCGTGAAGCGCTGGGCGCGGGTGGCTCTGGACCGCATGCTCGAAGTGTAAGAAAATGCAGGGAATTGGCTGCCGGGCAAGGCCCCGGACCGGGCCATGGACTTGGCGGCGCTGGATTTTGGCCTATTTTCCACGATAAGGCGCGTAAAACCAGCCCGGCTTGAGCCGGAGTATTGCACTCTCGTGCCATTTTTCCGCTGTCCGGTTTGTCGTATCTTTGGTATAGGTTATCTCCGTATGAAGACGTTCACCCTTGACGAAGCCCAGTCGCTCCTCCCAGTGCTTGAGTCCCTGCTCAAGCGCGCCATTGAGGGCAAGCGCTCCGCCGAGGAGGCCGAATCGGACCTGGCTGGGCTTGCGCAGCGCATCTATCTCTCCGGCGGCATGCGGGTGAACGCGACCGGCGTGGCCAGGCAGCGCGCCGAGATGGACGCCAACCTGAAGCGCGTGCGCGAGAGCATCGCCGAGATCGACTCGATCGGCGTGCAGGTAAAGGACCTCGATGCCGGCCTCCTGGATTTTCCCTGCCGGGTGGACGACGAAGTGGTTCTGCTCTGCTGGCGCATGGGCGAGCCTTCCATCGAACACTGGCACACCGTCGAGTCCGGCTTCCAGGGCCGTCAGCCGCTGGATGACCGCTTCCGCCGCCGGCCCAACTCGAACGGCCGGCCGAACTAGGACCGCGCCCGCACCGGCTTCGCCGCGCGCACCTTTGTCCATCTGCGAGACTGAAGTCATCTCCGCCACGGTGAGCGCGGACCGGCCTGATTGCGTCTAATTGACCAGGAACACCGCGTTTCCCTTTAAGCTGAATCCTGCAGGGTTCATGCGTGAAAGATAGCAGCCCCCGATTGGCCCCTGACTGGACCTGACTGGAAGTTGACCCAGGAGTGACAATGAAGCTCAGAA
>JBAUCP010000259.1:0-6164 GCA_049677625.1 Occallatibacter sp.
GACGTGAGGCGCTAGTGTGGTGTCCGAAAAGTTCATGGCATAAATGGAGTGCTCGAAAAGCAGGTCCTTCGACTCCGTTTGGCGCAAAAAAACGCGCCAAACTCCGCTCAGGATGACAGAGCATTGATGACAGATCATTTATGATGCGAACTTCGGAGACAGGACACTAGTTCAAAAACATCGTGCGGTAAAGCGTATCCCGCTGGACGGGCTTGAACCCGGCGTCGCGGATGATCCGGCGCAGCTCTTCTTCGGTGGTGCAGTTCGAAGTGCCTGCGGCCCTGACTACATTTTCTTCAAGCATCACGGAACCCACGTCGTTGCCGCCGAAGTGAAGGCCGAGTTCGAGGACCTTCAATCCCTGCGTCACCCAACTGGCCTGCACGTTCTCGATGTTGTCGAGATAGAGCCGCGCGATCGCCAGCACCTTCAGATATTCGACGGAAGTGGCCTCGTCCCATCCGCGGCCGCCCATCGCAGTGTGCTTGGGCTGAAAGCTCCAGGGGATGAAGGCCGTAAATCCGCCGGTCTCTTCCTGCAGACTGCGCACCACTTCGAAATGGTTGATGCGCTGGTCGAAGGTCTCGCCCACGCCGAACATCATTGTGGCCGTTGTGCGCATCCCAAGTTGATGTGCGGTGCGGTGCACGCTCACCCAGTCGTCAGTGCGGCACTTGAGCCGCGCAATACGGAAGCGTACGTCGTCGTCGAGGATCTCCGCGCCGCCGCCGGGGATGGAATCGAGGCCCGCATCGCGCAAGCGGATAATCGTGTCGCGCAGGCTCAGGCCGCTGTACTCGGCAATGGCCAGCACCTCGGAGGCCGAGAGGCAGTGCAGCCAGATCTCGGGGAACCGCTGCTTGATGCCGGTGAAGAGCCGTTCGTACCAGTCGATCTTGAGGTCGGGATGGATTCCGCCCTGCATCAGCACACCGGTGCCGCCCATCTCCAGAGTCTCGGCGATCTTCTCGTAGATCTTTTCGAAGTCCAGAATGTAGCCTTCCTCTGAACGTGGACCCTTGAGTGGCCGATAGAAGGCGCAGAAATTGCAGTACTCGGTGCAGAAGTTCGTGTAATTGATGTTGCGGTCAATGATGTATGTGACCACGCCTTCGGGATGCAGACGGCGGCGGACGGCATCTGCCTCAAAGCCCAGGCCAATCAGGTCGGGAGAGCGGAAATAATCAAGGGCCTGCTGGCGTGAGATCGGAATAGCTCGATTCTAGCAATTTGCTCACTCAGCCGGCGAGCGCGGCACGTCGGGCGCCGAACCCCGCCGGCGCCGGAACAGGAACACTCCACGGGTGCGAAGCGGCCGTCCCTGGGTGCGCGCCAGGTTTGATGCGGTCGAAATTCCGCTGAACAGGACGAAGAAATCGAGAAACGCGCGTAACAACTCTTTGGGACCCGTGTTTGCCATGGAAGGACGTACCCTCAAGGTGCAAAACCACTACCACGATTGTTGGAGTTGCAACACCGATTACCAGTTGCACAATCTTACTTAAGGAATGTGTGGAGCGGTTACCTCCGATTCGATAATGGATAAAGCGGGCAGTTTGATGCCCGGGAAAGGCGGAGACCTCTTGGGGCGATCTAAACCCTTTATCATCAGCACCAGCGCCTCCGCCTCGCCGCGGATCGGCCAGCCGTCAGGCTCCGTACCGCTTGCAGTGCCAGAGCCAGGCGGTGCGGATAATCTCGTCGAGCTGGGTGTAGCGGGGCTTCCAGCCCAGCTCGCGGATGGCTTTTTCCGAGCTGGCCACCAGGACAGCCGGGTCGCCGGCCCTGCGGGGATGGACCTCAGCCGGAATCGGATGCCCGGTCACGCGGCGGGCCGATTCGATGACCTCGCGGACGCTGAACCCCTGCCCGTTGCCCAGATTGAAGATCAGCCGGTCCTCTCTGCCGAGAGCTTCGAGCGCCAGCAGATGAGCGTCAGCGAGGTCGGAGACATGGATGTAGTCGCGGACGCAGGTCCCGTCGGGCGTCGGGTAGTCCTGGCCATAAATGCGGATCGAGCTGCGGCGGCCCAGTGCTACATCGAGCACGAGTGGGATCAGGTGGGTTTCGGGCTCGTGGGCCTCGCCGCGGACGATACCGTCCGGCCCCTCGGGAGCGCCAGCCACGTTGAAGTAGCGCAGCGAGGCGTAGCGCAGCCCGTGGATGCGGTTGAACCAGGCCAACATCTGCTCGACAAGAAGTTTCGACTCACCATAGGCGTTGGTGGGCTTCAGCCGGGCCTCCTCCAGAATCGGCACCGATTCTGGTTCGCCGTAGACGGCCGCAGTGGAGGAAAAAACCAGCCGGCGCGGGCCGCAGGCCAGCATGGCTTCAAACAGGGCGAGTGTGGAAGCGGTGTTGTTGCGGAAAAACCGCTCCGGGTAGATCATGGATTCGCCGGCCTCAATCAACGCGGCGAAGTGGAGCACGGCGTGAAACGGCTTGTTCTGGTTGCTGGCGGAGGAGAAAATTCCCTCCAGCATCGGCCGGTCGCCGACTTCCCCCTGGATAAACTCCACGCCGGCCGGCAGAAGCTCGCGGCGACCATGGCTCAAGTTGTCGAAGATAACCGGTTCGTGTCCCTTGGCGGCGAGCAGTCCGGCCACTGTACCACCTATGTACCCGGCCCCGCCGGTAATCAGGATCTTCACAAAAAACGCTGTCCTTTCGCGAACACTTTAGGTAACCTTGAGTCTATTACAGTAGCGTGCACTCAGGCTGGCGGAAATGCGTCGAAGCAGGGTTCTCAAACCTCACCGCTCACGATGCTGATCCAGAGGAAAAAGCTCTCTGGCGCCGTCGAGCATCGACGTTGTCTGATGCGCCCATTTGCCGAGCGAGCTGGAAATATCCCGCCGCGAATGAAGCAAGTGCGATCTTCTTGCCATACGCCTTGGATGCAAAATGAGGAAGCTTTCATGTCCAGGGCCGGTCGAACTGAATACTCTCATGGGACGGCAACTCCTGACATCCGGGATGGCGGTCATGACGCTCTGGCCGCGCCCGCGGGCGTGTACCGTTCTGGACATGAGAATGAGTTTTTTCCCATCGTCCGCATGGTTGAACCACCTGGACCGGGAATCGCTGAGTCACCCAGCGCGCGGAGACACGCGGGCGGGCTGAAGCTGTTGCTCCCAAAGGTCGATTATTGGAAGGAGATCGAAATTCGCGAAACGCCACCCGTTTCGCCGTCTGAAGTCTCCAACCAAACTGTCTTTTCCTAATGCCTTTTTTGACGCAATCCTGTGCCGCGCGCGCGGCCGGAAGTGAGGACTGAGAAACATGCCGATGACATACTCCCCTGGACGGACCAATTTCGGATTACTGCCCGAGCCCGAGGGTAGGTCTGCCTCATTCATAACCAGTGTCTTCATCAATCTGGCCATTATGGCCATCGTCCTGACCATCGGCATGATGACCCGGCACGTGTTGGAACAGCACCACTATGAGATGACGGAACTGATCATCCCCACCACTCCTCCGCCGCCGCCCATCAAGGTGAAGATGCCGGAGCTTCCCAAGGTGCCTCCGCCGCCCACGCCGCCCAAGATCCAGTTGGATACGCAGCGGATCGAGATGCCTAAGCCCAAGCCTGAGCCCAAGCCGATCCAGATGGAAGCCAAACTGGCGCTGCCCGTGATCAAGCCGGCCAAGCCGGCGATCATCCTTGCGCCGCAGCCCAAGGCCGCGCTCACCGCCGCCATGCCGGCGCAGAACAACACGGTCAAGGCCTCCACGGCGCCGGTGCACCTGGGCCAGACCTTCGGCGTTACGCCGAATCCCAACGCCTTCAAGCCGGCCACGGTGGCGGCCATTGGCAATCCCTACGGCGGCATGCAGGGCCCGGCCGTGGCTCCGCATGGCGTGGTGGGCTCAACAGGCATCGGCAACGGCACCCGCTCCGGCTCGAACGCCGGTGTGGTGGGCAAGGTTGCCACGGCGGGCATTCCCGGCGCCACCGGCACCGGCCCGGCTACCTCCTATGGCAAAGTCGGCTCCGCCGGCATCCCCGCCATGACCACGGCGGCGGCCGCAGCGCCCAGGCCGGTTACGGAACCGGTTGCTACCACCCTGGAAGTGCTCTCCAAGCCTCCCGTGCAGTACACGAGCGAAGCGCGGCAGCTTCACGTCCAGGGAGATGTCGTGCTGCGGGTCACGTTCCTGGCCACCGGACAGGTGGTGGTGCAGGGTATTATCCACGGGCTGGGCCACGGACTCGACGAGGAAGCGCGCCGCGTGGCGTCGCAGATTCGCTTCCGTCCGGCAACGCGCGACGGACGGCCGGTGGACTTGACGACCAACATCGTCATTACGTTCCAATTGGCGTAGCATCAAGATTGCAGTTGATTTAAGGTCTACCCCTCGCTGCCGGGCCGCAACCGCGCAGGCAGCACGGGGTAGACCGGCAAGAATCCACCTAGGAGCTTGACATGACGTTTCGGAAGATCCCCCAATACTTCCTTGTCCTAACCCTGGGTGTGTCCTGCGCGTACGCAAAAAAGCAACCAAAGTACGAGCAGGCGCACCAGCTCACCCCCGAACAGGCCGCCCTGGTGGAACGAGCCATCGCACGCGAGAAAGTCCTGATCAAGGAGATCCAGCAGCGCACCCCGCTGGTCGAAACCTACATCCAGGACACCAAACCCGATGTAAAGCTCTACGAAGTGCCCGTAGATGACCAGTACATGCTCAGCCGCGTGGACTTCGGCAAAGGCTTCTTCGACAAGAGCTATGCGCCGCGCACCGAAGCGCAGCACGGCAAATGGTTCAAGGGGTCGTTTTCCGCCATCACCAGCCTCACCAAGATTCTGGGACTGGACAAGAACTTCACCTATAGCCCGACCGGCTTCATGCAGATGATGTTCATTGACCCGTCGGGCTTCGACACCCAGCACTACGTGTTCAGCTACGTGCGCCGCGAGTTTCTGGGCACCGTGCGCACCTGGGTCTTCGACGTGCATCCCAAGGTGGCCGGCATGGGCCGCTTCTACGGCCGCGTCTGGATCGAGGATCAGGACGGAAACATCGTCCGCTTCAACGGCACCTACACCGGTCCCAACTCGGAAGACTCCTCGGCCCACTACTTCCACTTTGACAGTTGGCGCATGAACGTGCAGCCCGACGTCTGGCTGCCGGTGGCCATCTATGTGGAGGAATCGCAGCGCATCGAAGGCTCAAAAGCTATGGGCCTGAAGGCGCAGACGCACTTCTGGGGCTACTCGCTCAAACTGCCTACGCGCGACAGCGAGAACGTGAGCGTGAAGGTGGACGATGCCGTGGACCAGAGCGAGGACTCGCAGGACGTGGGTCCGCTGCAGGCCTCGCGCATGTGGATTACGCAGGCCGAAAACAACGTGATCGACAGGCTGGTTGAGGCTGGACTGGTTGCGCCGCTCACCCAGGATGGCTACGAGGAAAAGGTCCTCGGCCAGATCGTCATCAACCTGATCGTACCCAACAATCTGGCCTTCACCGACCAGATCCACTGCCGCATTCTGCTCGCCGACACCGTGGAAGCCACGACCGTGGGCAACACCATTCTGGTGAGCAAGGGCCTGATCGACTCGCTGCCCTCTGAGCCGGCCATCGCCTCGGTCCTGGCCATGGAGCTGGCGCACATCGCGCTCGGCCATCACATCGACACGCGCTACGCGTTCAATGACCGGCTGCTCTTCCCGGATGAATCCACCTTCCAGCGCATCGACATGTACCACGCCGACGTGGACAACGTCACCGCCGCCAAGAAGGCGATGGAGTACCTCAATAACTCCATGTACAAGGATCAACTGCCGGTTGCCGGGCTTTTCTACGAGCAGTTGAGTGACCGGAGCAAGGAGCTCAAGGCGCTCAACACTCCCAAGCTGGGCGACTCGCTGCTTAAGATCGACGGCACCCCCTGGATGGCCGACCTGGAGCACATGGCGCCCAAGATCAACTGGGACGACCTGAGCCAGACCCCCGCACTTCCCCTGGGAAGCTGGCTCAAGACCGATCCGTGGGACGACAAGGTGCACATGCTCAACGCCAAGCGCTATGCACCCATGAACGCCCGCGACAAGATGCCGTTTGAGGTGACGCCCATCTTCTACAAGTTGCAGCGCTACGAGGTAGCCAACGCCGAGCCGGCAACCGCGCCCGCCGCAGCCGCACCCGCACCTCCAACC
>JBAUCP010000260.1:0-9146 GCA_049677625.1 Occallatibacter sp.
CCCGATTACGGTGCTGCAAGCCGGGCCCTGCGTGATTACGCAGTTGAAGACGGCTGCCCGGGATGGCTACGAAGCCGCGCAGATCGGCCTGGTCGAGTTCGTCAAGGACAAGAACGTGACCAAGCCGCAGGCCGGGCACTTCGCCAAGACCGAAGCGCCGCCGGTGAAGGTGATCCGGGAAGTGGATATCGAGGCGGCCACGGATGGCGCCGAAGAGACCAAGGCCGGCGACCGCGTGCTGGTGGACATCTTTACCAACGCGAAGTTTGTCGACGTGATCGGTACATCGAAGGGCCGCGGCTTTGCGGGCGTTGTGCGCCGGCACGGATTCGGCGGCGGTCCCAAGTCGCACGGACACATGTTCCAGGTGCAGGGTTCGATCGGCGCCTCGAGTTTTCCGTCGCGGGTCTTCCCCGGCCAACGCATGCCGGGGCACTTCGGCACTGACCAGGTAACGGTGCGCAACCTGCGCATTCGCGGCATCGACCTCGACGAGAATCTGTTGATGGTCGAGGGTGCGGTGCCGGGGCCGCGCGAGGGTTATGTGCTGATCTCGAAGGCCAAGGCTCCGCCGCGCGAGCGCCGCGGATTTGCCGGCTCGACCACGGTCGATCCGCTGAAGGCTTCGAAGAAGGCGACGGCGAAGCGGAAATAGCTTTTAGCCGCTAGCTTCTAGCCTCTAGCTTGATCGTGGCGGAACGGGCGGCTATGACGAAACGAAGATTTGGAAGTGCAATGAGTTGATGACTCAATTCTGGCAGGCAAGGGCTAGCGGCTAGAAGCTGATTGGAAGAGACGATGGCAAACGTGGATGTATTGAATCTGAACGGGGAGAAGGTGGGCTCGATCGAGCTGGCCGACGCGGTGTTTGCGCCGGAGCAGGTGAACGAGGCTCTGCTGTGGGAGGCGGTGAAGCACTATCGCGCCTCGCTGCGCCAGGGCACCCACGCCACCAAGAACCGCAAGCTGGTGGCCGGCTCCGGCAAGAAGCTGTGGAAGCAGAAGGGCACGGGCCGCGCGCGTGTGGGTTCGGTGCGCTCGCCCTTGTGGCGCCATGGCGGCACGGTGCATGGACCGCAGCCGCGCAGCTACGACTATCCCTTCCCGCGCAAGAAGCTGCTGGGCGCGCTGCGCTCGGCGCTGGCGGCCAAGCTGGCCGATGGCAAGCTGACCGTGGTCGACTCGCTGGAGATCAAGGAAGGCAAGACCAAGCTCTACTTCAACGCGCTCGGCAAGCTGGGCGTGACGCGCACGGCGCTGCTGGTTGAAAACGGCAAGACGCTGACCCAGGGACTGCTCTTGGGCGCGCGCAACCTCCAGGGCGTGGAGCTGGTGCTCAACAACGAGGTTCACCCTTACGACCTGCTGCGCTACGACCGCGCGATTTTTTCCAAGGCGGCCATCGAGCAGTTGTCTGAGGCGCTGGTGAAATCGGCCTCCAAGCGCAAGGCCCATGAGAAGGAGGCTGCGTAATGCCGACACTCTATACCGTGATTCGCCGCCCGCTGATTACCGAAAAGGGGCTGGGCGTGAAGGAGACCGAGGGGACGCTGGTGTTCGAAGTTGTGCCCGAGGCCAGCAAGACCGAAGTGAAGCAGGCCGTGGAAGCGCTCTTCAAGGTGAAGGTCTCCGCGGTGCGCACGGCCAACGTTCTCGGCAAGGAGCGCCGCCGCGGCAAGTACGCGGGCTTCCGGCCGGACTGGAAGAAAGCTTACGTGAAGCTCAAGGCGGGCGAGAAGCTGCCGGAGTACGTGAGCAACCTGTAAGAGCAGGGAACAGGGATCAGGTTTCAGAGATCAGTTTCCTGTGAATGAGATGGCAAGAAGGACTATCGGGGCCGGTTGAACTTGTGACGGTTCCGGAAAAGCGAGAGCGGCGGGAAGGTTTCACCGCTCCAGGACAGAGACGATGGCAATCAAGACATACAGACCGATAACCCCGACGCTGCGGTTTCAGACTTCGCTGGTGAATGACGATCTGACGACGTCCAAGCCGCACAAGCCGCTGGTTACGACCCGGAAACGGACGGGCGGACGCCGCAACACCGGCGACCTGACCATCCGCCACCAGGGCGGCGGCCACAAGCAGAAGATCCGCCTGATCGACTTCAAGCGCGAGAAGTATGGAGTGCCCGGCAAGGTGGCGACGATCGAGTATGATCCCAACCGCTCGGCGCGCATCGCGCTGGTGCATTATGCCGACGGCGAGAAGCGCTACATCCTGCAGCCGGTGGGCCTCAAGGTGGGCGCGACGGTCAGTTCCGGGCCCGATGCGGACATCCTCATTGGCAACGCGCTGCCGCTCAAGAACATTCCCGCCGGCACCACGGTGCACGCCATCGAGCTGCGACCGGGCAAGGGCGCGCAGATGGCGCGTTCGGCGGGAGCGCAGGCGCAGTTGGTGGCCAAAGAAGGCGATTACGCGCTGCTCAAGCTGCCTTCCGGCGAGACCCGCAAGGTGCTGGCCGAGTGCATGGCGACGGTGGGCCAGGTGGGCAACACCGACCACGAGAACATCTCCATCGGCAAGGCGGGACGCACGCGCTGGCTGGGCATCCGCCCGACCAACCGCGGCGTGACGATGAACCCCGTGGACCACCCGCACGGCGGCGGCGAGGGCAAGACCTCGGGCGGACGCCATCCGGTGACGCCGTGGGGCCAGCCGACGCGCGGCTACAAGACGCGCAACAACAAGCGGACGGACGCATTCATCGTCAGCCGCAGGGCGAAGTAGAAAGGCAGCTTTCCGCTATCAGCTTTTAGCGGAAGCGGCCAGCAGAGAGATTGAAGGCAATCGCAAGCGCTCGGCTTAGGCAAGAACAAGCTAAGGGCTGAAAGCTGAGAGCTAGGAGCTAAGTTTTATGGCACGTTCGACGAAGAAGGGTCCGTTTGTGGATGCGCACCTCACGGTGAAGATCGAGGCGCTGAACCGGGCCAACGACAAGAAGGTTGTGAAGTCGTGGTCGCGGCGCTCGACGATCTTTCCCGAGTTTGTGGGCCACACCATCGCGGTGCACAACGGCAAGAAGTTCGTTCCGGTGTATGTGACCGAGAACATGGTGGGCCACAAGCTGGGCGAGTTTGCGCCCACGCGGACGTTCAAGGGGCACACCGGCGGCTCCAAGGCGGCTGAGTCCGCAGCCAAGCCGCGGTGAGGCAGCCGTTAGCCTCCAGCCTCTAGCTTCTAGCTTGTGAATTGCTGAAGCAGAGTTTGGAGTTAGGCAGAGAGATTAGCTGGGGCAAGACAAGCTAGTGGCTAGAAGCTAGCAGCTAGAAGCTGAGGATAGGAATCATGGCAGTCGAGACAAAGGAATACCGGGCCGAGGCAAGGTTCCAGCGCGTGTCGCCGCAGAAGGCGCGGCTGGTGCTGGACCTGATCAAGGGGCGTGGCGTCGAGGATGCGCTGAACACGGCGGCTTTCACGAAAAAGAGAATTGCTCCGGTGATTCACAAGCTGCTGACCTCGGCGGTGGACAACGCCAAGTATGTGGCCGGCGAGCAGGGCATCGATCTGGATGTGGACAACCTCTATGTGAAGCAGGCCGTGGCCAACGATGGTCCGCGCATGAAGCGCATCCGCCCGGCGCCGATGGGCCGCGCCTACCGCTATCAGCGCAGGCTCACGCACATCATCCTGTCGGTTGCGGAGCGCGCGTCGGCGAATGGCAGCAGCCTGGTGACCAGGGTTGAGGAGCCGGCGGCTGCGAAGACGGCCGCGGCGAAGACGGCGGGCAAGAAGACCGCGGCAAAGAAGACGGCCGCAAAGAAGGCTGTAAAGAAGGGCTAATCGGGAGACCGGCAGAAAAGCAGGTCCTTCGACTACGTCCGCTGCGGCGGACTTCGCTCAGGATGACAGGGGTTTTAGGTGTGACGATCGAGTAAGGTTGCCGCACTGGAGAGTTTGAGGGAAATAGCATGGGGCAGAAAGTCCATCCTTACGGATTCCGGCTGGGAATCAACAAGCCGTGGCGGTCACGCTGGTTCTCGGAGCGGGAGTATGACAAGCTCCTGGTCGAGGACGTGAAGCTGAAGGCGGAGCTGCGCGAGAAGCTGAAGGCAGCGGGCGTCAGTTCGGTCGAGATCGAGCGGCCGGGCAACAAGCTGCGTTTCCTGATCCGCACCGCGCGTCCGGGCATCGTGATCGGCCGCAAGGGCGCGGAGATCGAGAAGCTCAAGACCGAGCTCGGCAAGCGCACCAACCGCGACGTGTTCATCGACATCATCGAGGTGAACAAGCCGGAGCTGGATGCGCAACTGGTCTCGGAGAACATCGCGCTGCAGCTGGAAAAGCGCGTGAGCTTCCGCCGGGCGATGCGCAAGAGCGTGGACTCGGCGCTGCGCTTCGGCTGCAAGGGAATCAAGGTGCGTGTCTCGGGCCGGTTGAACGGCAATGAGATCGCGCGCTCGGAGTGGTATCTGCAGGGCCGTTTGCCGCTGCACACGCTCAGGGCCGATATCGACTACGGCTTCACCGAAGCCCACACGACTTATGGCGTGATCGGCGTGAAGGTGTGGATCTACCGTGGCGATATCTACGAGCAGAAGCGCAGGCAGACGCCGGCAGTGGGAACGAGCGTGTTTTAAGAGCAGTGAACAGTGATCAGTTTTCAGTGGTCAGTGTTTCAGTGCTGGGTTAGCTTGACCGGTTTTTGAGAAGGTTGGTTGCGGGTAGAGGTAAGAACTGTTCACTGTTCACTGACAACTGATCACTGAGTTCGAGGTTTTCGTTATGTTGATGCCAAAGAAGGTGAAGTTCCGGAAGCAGCAGAAGGGCAAGCGGCGCGGCAAGGCGTGGCGCGGCTCCTCGCTGGCGTTCGGCGAGTATGGGCTTAAGGTGCTGGAGTGCGGCTACATTACCGACCGCCAGATCGAGGCCAGCCGTATTGCCATGACGCGGTTCATCAAGCGCGGCGGCAAGATCTGGCTACGGCTGTTCCCTGACAAGCCCATTACCAAGAAGCCGGCCGAAGTCCGTATGGGCTCGGGCAAGGGCGCGCTGGACCACTGGGTCGCGGTGGTGAAGCCGGGCAAGATCCTCTTCGAAATGGAAGGGGTTGCGCCGGACGTTGCCCAGGAGGCGATGCGGCTGGCGTCAAACAAGCTGCCGCTCAAGACCAAGTTCGTGATGCGGCCGGGCGCGGAGATCGCGACTGCGGCGAAGTAGAAATGCAGCTTCTAGCTGCTAGCCTCTAGCTTCTAGCTTTTCGTGCTCAAACAGGGAGCAATGAAAAAGCAGGATGCAGCTAGGGGCTGAAAGCTAGAAGCCAGGAGCTAAGGAAACATGGAACTCGAGAAGATTCGCAACTTAAGCGACGAAGAGCTCAAGCACCAGGAGAAGACGACCGCGGAGCAGCTCTTCCGGCTGCGCTTCCAGGTGTCGCTGGGCCAGAACGACGGAGTGAAGAAGCTTCGCCAACTGCGCAAGGAGATTGCGCAGATAAAGACCATCGCGCGGGAGCGTGAACTGGGCGCCGGCGGCGAGGCCAAACCGGCCGCGGCGGCTGCAGGAACCAAGAAGGGAGCGCGCTAAATGGCGGCGACTCAGGATCAGGCACAGGCGCCGGCGACGGGCGCGCGGCGCAACGAGAAGGTCGGCCAGGTGGTTTCGACCAAGATGCAGAAGACCATCGTGGTTGCGGTCGAGATGCGCAAGGCGCACCCCAAGTACAAGCGGATCGTGCGCTCGACCAAGAAGTTCTATGCGCACGACGAGCAGAGCTCGGCGCGGCTGGGCGATGTGGTGCGCATCCGCGAGACCCGTCCGCTGAGCAAGCTGAAGCGGTGGTCGCTCGAAGAGATTGTGCGGCGGTCCGCGCTGGCACAGATTGAAGACGCGGCCCGCGAAGCCGCGAGTTAAGAACAGTGATCAGTGGTCAGTGATCAGTTGTCAGTCTCAAACCCGGTGGAACAGCCGGTGCGGCTTCGAAGAGAATGGGCCGACAACTGATAACCGGTAACTGACAGCTAAGGAGAACGAACCATGGCTGTGCAAATGAGAACCATGCTCGCGGTGGCCGACAACTCCGGCGCGCGCAAGCTGCAGGTGATTTTGCCGCTGGGCGGCGGACTGGGCGCGAAGGCCGGACTGGGCGACATTGTGACCGCGGCGGTGAAGGAAGCTTCGCCCGACGGCACGGTGAAGAAGGGCAAAGTGGTGAAGGCGGTGATCGTGCGCACGCGCAAGGAGCATCGCCGGCGCGACGGCACCTACATCCGCTTCGACGAGAACGCGGCCGTGGTGATCGGCGACGATCATGAGCCGGTAGGCACGCGCGTCTTCGGGCCGGTTGCCCGCGAGCTGCGCGAGAAGAAGTTTTTGAAGATTGTTTCGCTGGCCCCGGAAGTGGTGTAACTGCAGTGGTCAGTGATCAGTTGTCAGTGATCAGTTTTTTGGGCAGTGGCCGGGAAGAAGTGATGGTTTGATTCAGTTGAGTTGCCCGTACGGGCAAGAAAAACTGATCACTGACAACTGACCACTGATTTTGGAGAAGAAGATGCCGAGTTTGGATATTCATCGCAACGATACGGTCAAGGTGCTCACGGGCTCTGACCGCGGCAAGACGCAGCGCGTACTGCGCGTCTTCCCGGACAAGAGCACGCTGCTGGTGGAGCACGTGCGGGTGGTCAAGAAGACGGTTTCGGGCAAGACCGGACAGCGCACCCGCGGCGGCATCGCCGAGCAGGAGTCGCCGATTCACATTTCGAACGTGGCGCTGGTCTGCCCCAACTGCGGGCCCACGCACGTGGGATACAAGGTAGAAGGCGAGAGCCGCGTGCGCATCTGCAAGAAGTGCGGGCAGACGCTGCCGACGAAGAGGTAGAGAGACAGGGATCAGGTTTCAGGGATCAGGGGTCAGTAAGTGCGCATGGAAGCAAGAGGCGCAGAAAGCTGATAGCTGATTCGAGGGTTTGAAGGCCGGCGGGAAGAGGCGCGAAGCGCGGACGCCTGGACGGCAAGTCCCTTCCGCAACGGTAAACGGTCGCTGCGGCGACTACTCCGGGCGCCGGAAGAAAGAGAGTAAAGAGATGGCTGCAAGGTTGAAAGAGAAGTATCGGAAAGAGATCAAGCAGGCGCTCCAGAAGGAGTTGGGGCTGGAGAATTCGATGGCCGTGCCGGAGCTCGAGAAGATTGTGATCAACATGGGCCTGGGCGAGGCGACGCAGAACTCCAAGCTACTCGACCCGCTGGTGGCTGACCTGACCGCGATTGTCGGGCAGAAGCCGGTGACCACCAAGGCCAAGAAGTCGATTGCGGCCTTCAAGGTGCGCGCGGGCATGTCGATCGGCGCCATGGTCACGCTGCGGTCGGAAAAGGCCTACGAGTTCCTGGACCGGCTGATCTCGACGGCGCTGCCGCGGGTGCGCGACTTCCGCGGGGTGTCGACAAAAAGTTTCGACGGCCGCGGCAACTACACGCTCGGCCTGCGCGATCAGTTGATCTTTCCGGAGATCGATTACGCGAAGGTGGAAAAGCTGAAGGGCATGAACATCACCATCGTGACCACGGCCAAGGACGACAACCAGGCGCGCGCGCTGCTGCGGCACTTTGGCATGCCGTTCCGGCAGGGGTCGTAAGAACAGCTTCTAGCTGCTAGCTTCCAGCCTTTAGCTTTATCGCGGCGGAACGGGCAACTGAGGCAAAACAAGATGAGCTCTTTCCTGCGGGCATAACTGCTGGTTCGAGCAAGAAAGAGCTGGGAGCTAGTAGCTAGAAGCTAGTAGCTGTTTTTCAGAGGTTTTATGGCAACGACTGCAAAGAGAGTGAAAGACGCGCGGAAGCCGAAGTTCAGCAGCCGCAAACACAACCGGTGCCAACTGTGCGGACGGCCGCGCGGTTTTCTGCGCAAGTTCGGCATCTGCCGGTTGTGCTTCCGGTCGCTGGCGCTCAAGGGCGAGATTCCCGGCGTCATCAAGTCGAGCTGGTAGCAAGACAGTTGTCAGTGAACAGTGATCAGTGGCCAGTTGTTCGTGCGGAAGTTGGCCACTGAGGCAATATCGACTGACCACTGTCCACTGTGAACTGATCACTGGAACAACCATTCCTGCTGGTTCTCGCCGGGGCGAGCGAACGGGGAATGAAGGAGAAGGAATGAGTCTGACCGACCCAGTAGCAGATTTTCTGGCGCGCATCCGGAATGCAATCCGGGCACGCCATCAGAAGCTGGATGTGCCGGCTTCGAAGCTGAAGACCGAGATTGCCCGCATTCTCAAGGAAGAGGGCTATATCTCGAACTACAAGACCCAGGAAGAAGAGGGCAAGCTGGTGCTGCGCGTGTACTTGAAGTACGGCGGCACGGAAGCGGCCATTCGGGACCTGGCGCGAGTCTCGCGTCCCGGCTGCCGCGTCTACATTGGCCGCGACGAGATCAAGCGCGTCCAGGGCGGGCTGGGCATCTCGATTCTCACCACGCCCAAGGGCGTGATGACCGGCCGTCAGGCGCGCCGCGAAGGCGTAGGCGGCGAGCTGCTCTGCGAAGTGTGGTAAGGGCAGCAGTCAGTGGACAGCGATCAGTGGACAGTTGTTCGTGCGAAAGCTGACCACTGAGGCAAATGCAGGCAAGAGTAACTGTTCACTGACCACTGTTCACTGTTTTTCAGGCTGCAGTGGAACGGTCGCTGCGGCGACCGGGACTCGCAAGCCGATAAAGGATTGAAGCAATGTCGCGTATTGGAAAAAAGCCGATCCCGCTGCCGGCGGGCGTGAAGTACAAGGTCGAGGGCAACACGGTTCTGGTCGAAGGGCCCAAGGGCAAGGTTACGGCGATGGTCGCCGCGGGCATCACGCTCAAGACCACCGACGGGCAGCTGATCCTGGAGCGCGACAGCGACAAGCATGCCGCGGTGCACGGGCTTACCCGCGCATTGGTGCATAACGCCGTGCACGGCGTGACCAAGGGCTGGACGCGGGACCTGGACATCGTCGGCATCGGCTATCGCGCCGAGCTGAAGGGCAAGGGCACGGTGGTGTTCACGCTGGGCTACTCGCACCCCATCGAGTTTCCTCTGCCCACGGGCATCGAAGTCACGATCGACCCCAAGCAGACGCACCTGATCGTGAGCGGCATCGACCGGCAGAAGGTGGGCCAGGTGGCCGCCGACATGCGCTCGCTGCGCAAGCCGGACCCGTACAAGAACAAGGGCGTACGC
>JBAUCP010000261.1:0-1820 GCA_049677625.1 Occallatibacter sp.
GCTCTCTGGTTGGTATGCGGGCCAGCTCAGGCGCGAGCTTGTGCTGCGCAACCGGCGTTATGCCCGCGGACGCGCCCACGTGGAGAGCTACGGCGATCCGCCGGTAATTGTCTACGCACCGGAGAACGGCCGGCACGGCAACTTCTTCGATCCAGCGTATGCCGCCATCGCCGCCAACCCCGAGTGGATGCGCCGCTTCGACAAGGTCCATGCCCAGGCCGCGCGCACGCTGCCCAGGGCGGAGCGCAGATGGCGCGAGCTCGACTCCTCCATGAGCTCCGACGCTCTGTTGATGAATATCTTCTGCGCACCACGCGTCGCGGAATCCGCGGCCTTGCGCAACGCTCTTGGCGTCGAGTGCGGCGCCGGGCCGGCCTTTGGCTGGAAGGCGCGCGTGCCGCTGACCGATGGTCGCTTCGACCGCACCGAGGTGGATATGCGGCTCGGCTCCCTCCTGGTTGAGGCCAAGCTCACTGAAGGCGACTTCCAGACTCGCATTGCTCCGGCCGTGGAAGCCTATCGGGACTTCGACCTTGTCTTCGATCGCGATTTGCTGCCGCGCGCTGAGCTAGTCGAAGCGAGGCCCAGAAGAACCAGCGAATTTCCTGAGAACTACTCTCAGGAATTCGAAAGCGTAGTCGCAGACCCCGATTCCTTCTCGATTGTGGATGCAGTCGTCCGTGCTCCGGGCCAGGCGGGCTACGCGAGTTATCAGTTGATTCGCAATGTCCTGGCAGCGTACGCAGTGCAATGCAGTTTTTGCGTGATGCACGACGAGCGAAGGCCGGATCTGCGCGAGGAGTGGTTCCGCGTGATCGCGGCCGTCAAGAGCGCTGAGATGCGCGCCCGCTTGAAGGTCCTTACCTGGCAGGAGCTGGCCGCGTATTTACCCGCTGAGTTACAGAAGTTCCTCGACTGGAAGTACGGAATCGTAGCTCCGGGAATGACTCCTTCCACAATCTCCGAATTGACTGATATCGGCTCCCGCTGAGAATAGAGATAGAGCAGAGAGCAGCTTCGCCCTTGGCTCGAAGCCGGTCTTTGGATCGTCACAAGGAATCGTCACAAGCCGAGAATTCTGCGGTTTCTCTCCGCGTCCGCCGCGGCGCCGGCAAAATCGTCGAAAGCGCGATCGGTCACGCGGATAATGTGGTCGCGCACAAACACCGCACCCTCCGCCGCGCCTGCCTCGGGATGCTTGATGCAGCACTCCCACTCCACCACGGCCCAGCCCGGATAATCGTACTGCGCCATTTTGGTGAAGACCCCGCCAAAATCGATCTGTCCGTCGCCGAGCGAACGGAAACGCCCCGGCCGGTCGATCCAATCCTGATAGCCGCCGTAGACGCCCGCGCGCCCGCTCGAATGAAATTCCGCGTCTTTCACATGAAAGGCGCGAATGCGCTCGTGATAGAGATCGAGAAAGGCCAGGTAATCGAGCTGCTGCAGAATCATGTGGCTAGGATCGAAGAGAATGTTGGCGCGCGGATGATCGCCGACCGCAGCGAGAAATCGCTCGAAGGTTGCGCCATCATGCAGGTCCTCGCCGGGATGCAGCTCATAGCAAACGTCAACGCCTGCCTCGTCAAATGCATTGAGAATCGGCAACCACAGCCGCGCCAGCTCCTTGAAGGCTTCGTCGATCAACCCTGCCGGCCGCTGCGGCCATGGATAGAAAAACGGCCACGCGAGCGCTCCGGAAAACGTCGCATGTGCCGTCAGGCCCAGGTTACGGCTGGCCTTGGCCGCGTGCAGCAACTGCTGCACGGCCCACGCGGACTTTCCCTTCGCATCGCCCGCAAGATTCGCCGGAGCAAAGC
>JBAUCP010000262.1:0-3919 GCA_049677625.1 Occallatibacter sp.
ACCAGGTTTTGGATGGCTATTGACCCGGTTGTTAAGCTTCGCGGACTCCGCTACAGTTTCGCAGCGGTCTTCGAGTGCCGGTGCACGCGCAGGTTGTTGAGCGCATTGTTGACGAAGCGCGGCTCGAAGCGCGGCGGCTGCTGCATGAACCGGCAACTGGCCACCACCTGCTCCACGATGAACCGCGGCTGATAGCAGGCCAGATCGAGGTCTTTCTCGGTCTTGAGCTTGTAGACGATCGACTCGAAGGCCTCGTTCTGCAGCTCGAAGCCTTGCTTGGCGCACTCTTTCTCGAAGATCTCGCGATAGGACTCGAGGCTTGGCGGCCCTACTTCGATCTTGTACGGCAGCCGGCGCAGGAAGGCCGGGTCCATCAGGTCCTCCGGCTCCAGGTTGGTGGAAAAGATGATCAGCTCCTCAAACGGCACGCTGAACGACTTGCCGGTGTGCAGCTTGAGGAAGTCGATGCGGCTTTCGAGCGGCACAATCCAGCGGTTGAGCAGGTTGGTGGGCGACACGAGCTGGCGGCCGAAGTCGTCGATGATGAAGCAGCCACCCAGCGCCTTCACGTGCAGCGGCGCCTCGTAAAAATGGCCGGACTCGTCATAGCGCAAGTCGAGCATATCGAGCGTGAGCTCGCCGCCGGCGATGACGAAGGGCCTTTTGCAGGGCACCCAGCGCGCATCGAACACCTCGCGCCGCACCAGCGAGAGCGAGTCGTCTTCGGTCACTTCGGCGCGGTCCAGCGGAATGTGAATGCTGGGGTCGTAGACGCGGATGATCTGGCCCTCCACGTTGATGGCGTAGGGCACGTAGATCACGTCGTTGAAGACGTTGGCCATGCACTGCGCCACTGAGGTTTTGCCGTTGCCAGGCGGCCCGTAGAGCAGCATGGCGCGGCCCGAGTTGAGCGCCGGCCCGCACTGCTCGATCAGCGCATCGTCAAAGGTGAGCGCAGCGGTGGCCTTGCGGATGCGCTCGAAGGTGATGATCTCGTTGGTCACCTTCTGCAGGTTCACCTGGTAGGTGAAGTCTTCGAGAGTCACCGGTGCGGGCCCGGCGTAGCCCACGCGGTTGATTGCGTCCAGCGTCCAGCGCCGGCCCTCCTCCGTGAACATGTAGGTGAGATCGGCCAGGTTGCCGGCTTCGCTGCGCGAGCCCAGGTTGATGAGCAGCTTGCGGTCGATGGCCATCTGCACCAGATCGAGCACGATGTGATAGGGCAGCTTGATGGCGCTGGCAAACTGGCGCACTGTCTCCAGGCGGTCCAGGTAGATGAGCTTCATGAGCAGGCCCATCAGGTCGGGGCCGTCGATGCCTGTAGCCGCAATGTCGGCCGGCTCGGTGGGAAGGCGATAAAGAAATGCGTCGAACGCGGCCTTGGTGATGGCGCCGATGGCGATCAGGCTCTCGCCCAGCCGGCCGCCATGCTGCGCCTGGTGCTCCAGCGCCCGAGACACGTCGTCTACCGTAACCATTTTGCCGCGGATCAGCAGATCGCCTAAACGCAATGCGGTTGTAATGACGCGCCTCCCGGAATGATCTTGCCGTGTCGCTATTTTAAGGCGGCGGACCGCGTTTTAACTGGCTCTCCTAATTACTATCGGGTAACTCGATGACGCGGAAGATGGATTTTCCTTCAGAAAGAAATCTGCTGCGGCTGGGGGAGGGAATCAACTGAATCCCAGCACCGGATGCGGAATGTAAGGCTCCTCGAGCAATGTCATCTCTTCCGTGGTAAGGCGCACGCCGAGCGCGGCCGCAGCGTCCTCAAGATGGTGCGGCTTGCTTGCGCCCACAATGGGCGAGGTGATGCCGGGCTTGGCCAGCAGCCACGCCAGCGCTACCTGTGCGCGCGGAATGCCGCGCTTTTCCGCCACTTCGCCCAGCCGGTCGACGACTTTCTTATCGGCCTCCTCTGTGCGCGCATACATCGTGTTGCCGAAGACATCCGTCTCCAGCCGTTTGGTGCTCTCGCTCTTCCATGGGCGCGTCAGTCTTCCGCGCGCAAGCGGGCTCCAGGGAATTACGGCGACGCCTTCCGACAGGCACAAGGGCAGCATCTCGCGCTCTTCTTCGCGATAGAGAAGGTTCATGTGGTTCTGCATGGAGACGAAGCGCGTCCACCCGTTGAGCCGGGAAAGATAGAGCGCCTTGGCAAACTGCCACGCATACATGCTCGATGCGCCGATGTAGCGCACCTTGCCGGCCTTCACCACGTCGTGGAGCGCTTCGAGCGTCTCCTCGATGGGCGTCTCGTAGTCCCAGCGATGAATTTGATAGAGATCGACGTAGTCGGTCTGGAGCCGCTTCAGGCTCTGGTCCAGCTCATGAAGAATGGCTTTGCGCGAAAGGCCGCGGCCGTTGGGGTCGCTGCTCATGGGGCCGTTTACCTTAGTGGCCAGCACAATGGTCTCGCGCCTGGTGTGCGCCTTGAGAAAATTGCCCACCACCACTTCGCTGTCGCCGCCCGAGTAGACATTGGCCGTGTCCAGGAAATTGATGCCGAGATCGAGGGCCTGGCGCAGAAAGGGAATGCTCTCGGCCTCGCTCAGCGCCCACGCCTGCCGGCCGGGCAGCAGCTTGCCGGTGGCCGGGCTTCCGTAGGTCATGCAGCCCAGGCAGATGCGCGAAACCTTCAGTCCGGTGTGTCCAAAGTTGACGTAATCCATCGCTTCTCCTCATTCCAAGTTTACGGCGCATGGCGGAGGCGGACTGGCGGGACCCGAATGGCGATCGAATGAACTTCCCGGAGAATTTCATTGCACAATCAGGCTTTAGAAAAGCAGGTCCTTCGACTCCGTCCGCCGCGGCGGACTTCGCTCAGGATGACAGGGTATTTATGAGGCGAACTTTCTGGCTCAGGATCGGTTCTCAGTGTTTTTCGGCAGCCGATGAGATCTTCGCTTCGGCCTCTGAGATGACGCGCAGCGCTTCGGTGTAAGCCTCTTCGCTTTCGCCGGCTTCGTTCCACATCTTCTGGCCGCGGTCGAGCTGCTCCTGCGCGCGGGCCACGTCAATCTCTTCAGGCTTGAGCGCATCGCTGGCCAGAATGGTCACGCGGTCGGGCAGCACTTCCACAAAGCCCCAGCTCACGTTGTAGCGGGCCGTGTCGGGACTGCTCGATTCGAGACCCGCGCCCGAATGCACCCGCACGTCGCCCGCGCCCAGTTCGGCCATCAGCGGCGCATGGCCGTAGAGCACTTCAAAGTAGCCCGTCTTCGAAGGCAGCTCGACCGCCGTGGCCGTCTGATCGAAGAAGGTGCGCTCGGGCGTCACGAGCCGTACGCGGAGCTGGTTTGTATTGTCTGCCATAAACAGTTCTCAGTTCTCAGTGATCAGTGATCAGTCAAAACAGCTTGCAGTGGATCGAAACAAACTGACCACTGAAAACTGATCACTGACAACTGTCTTTACGCCGTTGCCTTCAACTGCTCGGCCTTTTCCAGAACATCGTCGATCGAGCCCTGCATGTAGAACGCCTGCTCGGGGATGGCGTCGTACTTGCCTTCGATGATCTCCTTGAAGCTGCGCACCGTGTCGGCGATCTTCACGTATTTGCCGGCGATTCCGGTGAACTGCTCGGCCACATGGAAGGGCTGCGACAGGAATTTTTGTACCTTTCGTGCGCGAGCCACGGTGAGCTTGTCGTCTTCAGAGAGTTCGTCGATACCCAGGATGGCGATGATGTCCTGGAGGTCCTTGTAGCGCTGCAGAATCTTCTTGACGCCCTGGGCGACATCGTAGTGCTCCTGGCCGACGATGCGCGCGGAGAGAATGCGCGAGGTGGAGGCGAGCGGATCGACGGCCGGGTAGATGCCCAGCTCGGAGAGCGGACGGCTCAACACCGTGGTCGCGTCAAGGTGCGCGAATGTAGTTGCCGGCGCGGGGTCGGTCAAATCGTCGGCGGGCACGTAGA
>JBAUCP010000263.1:0-9723 GCA_049677625.1 Occallatibacter sp.
GGCGTGGACCTTTCGGCGCAGTACATTGTGGACCACGATGTAGCTCCGGTGATGAGCACCAGCTACGGCGCCTGCGAGGCCGAAGAAGGAAGCTCCGAGCTGGCCTTTTACAACAGCCTGTGGGAGCAGGCGGCGAGCGAAGGAATCAGCTCGTTCGTCTCGGCCGGCGATAGCGGCGCGGCAGGCTGCAACGCGGGCTCCTCGACGAGCGGCTCGGTTGCCGGCGTGAATGGATTGTGCAGCTCGCCCTATTCCACCTGCGTAGGCGGAACGGAGTTCAACGAGGGCAGCGGAACCTACTGGAGCACCAGTAACTCCTCCAACAGCGGCTCGGCGCTCTCCTATATCCCGGAGAAGGTGTGGAACGAGAGCGCACTCGATGGCGGCTCGGGGCTCTGGGCCGGAGGCGGCGGCGTAAGCGAAGCGTACAGTCAGCCGAGCTGGCAGGCGGGCATTACAGGCTCCGCCGCCAACGGCATGCGCACCGTGCCGGATGTGTCGCTCGCCGCGGCCAGCCACGACGGATACATGATATGGGAGAACGGAGGACTGGTCGTAATCGCCGGAACTTCGGCGGCTTCTCCCTCTTTTGCGGGCATCATGTCCCTGGTCGTGCAAAAACAGGGCGGTCAGGGACAGGGCAATGCAAATCCCACGCTATATGGGTTGCTCGATGCGGAGCAGTATCCATTTCACGCCACGCCCACCGGCAACAACTCAGTGCCGGGCGTGACCGGCTTTACGGCGATTGGCGCGGCCTACAATCTGGCGACCGGCCTCGGTTCGGTGGATGGAAACATCCTGGTGAACCAGTGGCCCGCTTCTGGCACCAGTCCACAGAAAGCAGTCGCCCTCGATCCCTCCGTAACTTCGGTCACCATGTTTCCAGGAACCACGGCGACCTTTACGCTGGCGGTGGTCGGATCGGGTGGTTACAGCGGCACCGTGGCGCTCAAGGCGACAGCGCCCGCTGGTGTAACGGTGAGTTTCAGTTCGGCGAGCGCGAAGACGGGCGCCAGCACCACAGTCACAGTCACCGCGGCAACCACGGCAGCAGCCGGATCAGGCAACATCGTGATCAGCGGCACGAGCGGCACGTATACGCCGATTGTGAGCGAGGCAATCACTGTCACGTCGCCGGCATTGACGGTCACGCCAGGATCCTCCTCGGTGACCACGTTCCAGGGTCAGTCCACAACCTTTACGGTTGCAGTCGGAGCGGCAAGCGGCTTCACCAACGCAGTGACGCTGTCGGCGACCGCTCCCACCGGCGTGACGGTGAGCTTTAGTCCGGCGAGCGTGAAGCCTGGGGCGAGCGCGACGGCGACGGTCACCACCACCACCTCGGCAGCCGCTGGAACCGGCACGATCACGGTGAAAGCCGCCAGCGGCTCAGCCACGGCAACAGCAAGTGAAGGTCTCACCGTGACGCTGCCGACATTGACCATGTCCACCAGCGTCTCTTCGCTATCCACTTACCAGGGCCAGGCTGTCACGTTTACCGTTGCGGTCGCAGCCAGCAGCGGCTTTACGAATGCGGTGACGCTGTCAGCGACGGCGCCGACCGGCGTTACGGTGAGCTTTAGCCCTGCAAGCGTCAAGCCGGGAGCCAGCGCGACAGCGACGGTGACCGCAGCGACCACGGCCACTGCGGGAACGGGCACGATCACGATCAAGGGCGCCAGCGGCTCATCGACAACCACGACGAGCGAGGGCGTCATGGTGCTTGCGCCGACGTTGACGGTGACACCGGCCTCCACTGCGCTCACTGTGGCGCCTGGCAAAACGGGCACCTTCACCCTTGCGGTTACAGCTACAAGCGGTTTCACCAATGCGGTGACTCTGAAGGCAACGGCTCCCACCGGCGTAACGGTGAGCTTCAATCCGGCCAGTGTGAAGCCGGGAGTGAGCGCGACGGTGACGGTTTCAGTAGCGGCCTCAGCCACGGTGGGGACCGGGACCATTACCGTGACCGGCACGAGCGGGACAGCGACCACGACGGCGGCCAAGAGCCTTACGGTGCAATAGGCGAGATTGACGGCGCACGAGCAAGCCGGCAGTGCTGGCGGACCGGAGTTGCAGCGTGTCCCAACAGGCTCTAAGAATCCGGAAAAGTCTCACTGCCGTTGGGCTCGTAGTGCTGCACGCCGTTCATCGACTGCCGGTAGGTCGAGAGTTCCTTATACAGGCGCAGCCGCGCGCGGCTCTGGTTGCCCAGTGGCCGGTGCTCGGCGATGCAGTGCCACGGGTTGTACGAGAGCACCTTCGCAAAGGCCAGTTGCTCGGGTGAGTCGAACTTCTGCTTCGGTATACGCAGGATCGCCGCGGGGATGCGCGGAGAAAGCCGCGGCGGCCAGTAGACCGCGTTGTTCTCGATCGGCATTTTGAAGGGGTCGGTCTGCAACTGCAGCAGGATGTCGAACTCCACATCCTGTTTGGCCAGCGTGGCCACCATCGCATCGCGCAGGTAATTATTCGGCGGCCGAAAGGGCAGGCGCGGCACGGGTGTTCGCGTCTTCAACCGCGACCGCACGCTGTACTGCATCGCTTGTCCCTCGCCTAAAAGATACGGAACACAACTGAAGAACTGGCTTTCGAGCGGGCTCGACTGCGTCTTGATCCACAGCGACTGCATGATCAGGTCGAGCACGTGGTGATTCTTGAACTTCAGAAAGTGAAAGATCGATGCGTTCTTGAGGCTCCAGTACTGCAGGTCGGCATTCGACTTCGTATCCGCGGTCACGAAAGTCGGCGGGGAGACGCCAAACATGTCCTGCGTGAACTTCTCGTCGTCCATCAGCTTGGGGCCCGGCACATCCATCAGCTTGATGCTGATGCTCATAAAGCCCACGTCGTCGATGTCGGGAGTGATGTAGGGCCCTGGGCCGGAGAACCGCACCCACGCCGGATAGGTGCGCGGTGTGGCGTAGATGCCGCGGCGCATATTCTCGGGAAGATCGTCGCGGACGATGAACTCGCCGCGCACAATGCCGTGCGTCTTGGTGTTTCCGCCGCGCTGATAGTTGCCCGGCTTCCACAGGCCCTGCATCTGCTTGCCCATGGTGGCGATAATGTCGTCGAGATACTGTTCTTCATCCGGCTCGGCCCGCTCTTCCGCGAGCTTCATATCGTCGCGCTTGCGGCCCAGGTTGATGAGACCCGTAGCCGCGCTGGTGAGCAGGTTGCGAAAGAGCGCGTCAAACAAGGGGCGGAAGAAGGGATCGAAGCGCCGTTCCAGGTGCACAAACGCGATGGACGCGTTCGAGATGCGGTCGAGGAACCAGTTGCCGGTGTTGGCCGGCGGAAGGCCGTAGCCTGGGGCGGCGTTCGCTTGCTCATTGGTCGCCACGGTATCCTCCCGGAGGCGGGTTGGCGGGATGCTTGGTCAACTAGAGCCTGTGGGGATGCTTCTGAGTTTCAGAAGATACCACAACCCAGCCGCCGCTGTATGCGGGTATTTTTCTTCAAGCGCGGCTAGCGCGGCGCAGGTAAAATCGTGGCACCATACTTTCCATGCAAGCGGCGCTGCCGGCAATCGGATGCAGAGGAGCCTGACGACGAAATGAATCCGGAGAGCCTGGAATACGAACATCTGGAGTACGAATATATCGTTGTGGGCTCAGGAGCCGGCGGCGGCACGGTGGCGTCGCGCCTGGCTGAGGCCGGCCGGTCCGTGCTGCTGCTCGAAGCCGGCGGCGACCCGCACGAACTCGTTGGCGGCGATCCGATTGAGCCGCACGCCAACCGGCTGCCAATGGACTACGATGTGCCCGCCTTTCACGGCTTCGCGTCGGAAAACGAGGCCATGAAATGGGACTACTTTGTCCGTCATTATTCCAGTGACGACCAGCAGAAGCTTGACTGGAAGTATGTGGAGGAATGGGACGGCAAAAAGGTCGATGGCATCCTCTACCCGCGCGCCGGAACCCTGGGCGGATGCACGGCTCACAACGCCCATGTTTTTATCTATCCGGATAGTTCTGACTGGAAACACATCGAAGAGCTTACCGGCGACGCGAGCTGGAATCCTGACCGGATGCGCCGCTATTTCGAGCGCCTGGAGAACTGCCATCATCGGCCCATCCAGCGCCTGTTGTCCTGGCTCGGCATCAATCCCTCACGGCATGGCTGGAAGGGTTGGCTGCATACCGAGAAAGCCATCCCGAAAGCCGCCCTCGAGGAGGAAAATCTCTTTGATACGATCACCCGCTCGGCTGAAAAGGCGCTGCTGCTCTCGGGCAACCTGATCCGCAGCACGCGCGGGCTGCTCCAGAGCTGGGCCGATCCCAATGACTGGCGCCCGGAGACGGAGCATCTCTCCGGCATCTGTTACACGCCGCTCACCACGCGGAATCATGCGCGGGCAGGAACCAGGGAACGGATAATCGAGACGACCCGCAAGTATCCGAATCTCAAGCTGCGGCTCAACGTGCTTGTAACTCGCGTCCTGCTTGACGAAAACAATCGTGCCACGGGCGTAGAGTTTCTTGAGGGCGAGCGGCTCTATCGCGCCAGCTCGAGGCCGGCCGCGCAGGCCGGAGAGCTGCGCACCGCGCAGGCGACAAAAGAGGTGATCCTGGCCGGCGGAGCATTCAACTCGCCGCAGTTGCTCATGCTTTCCGGCATCGGCCCGCGTGCCGTGCTGGAACACTTCGGCATCCGGGTGCGTGTCGATCTGCCCGGAGTGGGGCAAAACCTGCAGGACCGGTATGAAGTGGGCGTCGTCCACCGCGCGGACTTTCCGGAATGGGACATTTACAAAGGCATCCAGTTCGCGCCCGGCGATCCGCAGTTCGCCGAGTGGCAGCGCTGCCGCTCCGGAGTCTACACCACCAACGGCGCGGTGCTCTCGGTGTTCAGGCACTCTCCGGTTGCCGACGGGCCGCCCGATCTCTTCTGCATGGGGCTGCTCACCGATTTTCAGGGCTACTATCCCAACTATTCGCGCATATTCAAGGAGAAGCTCAACTACCTCACCTGGGTGGTGCTCAAGGCGCACACCCGCAACCGCGCCGGAGCAGTCACTCTGCGCTCCGCCGATCCGCGCGATGTACCGCAGATCGACTTCCGCTACTTTGAAGAGGGCGGGGAAGAGGACCTCGACGCCGTGGTGGACGGGATTCGTTTCGTGCGCAAGCTCACCGCCAGCCTGTGCGCGAGCGACCGTCTGGTCGAAGAGGTTCCGGGCAGCGATGTCGAGAGCGACGATGCGTTGCGGGCCTTTGTCCGCAATAACGCGTGGGGGCACCATGCCTCCTGCACCTGCGCCATTGGCCCGCGCGAGAAGAACGGAGTGCTTGGAAGCGATTTCAAGGTGTACGGCGTGAGCGGACTGCGCGTGGTGGATGCATCCATCTTTCCGCGCATTCCCGGAACCTTTATCGTGAGCGCAATCTACATCGCTGCCGAGAAAGCTGCCGACCAAATCCTGCAGGAGAACTGAACGCGGCGCGCATGCAGCGAAGGCCTGCTTTGCCTCCGCTGCGGAAAAAGGGATTGACAATCAAATCGATCCGGTTCAATAATTCCCCACCAGCTTCATAGCGGACAAACTGCTCATCTCCGCATCATTTCGGCAAGGAGCTAAGCGAAATGGCTTACGATGTCCCCCAATTGCTGCAGATGTCTTCTGCCGACCTGGATTCACTCTTTTCTTCAAGCCCGGCGGGAGACATCCCCAACGGTCCGGCCAAAGGCACGGCGATTGTCGCGTCCGACACCGTTTTCAGCCCTGAGATTGCCGAGTTCATCACCTTCTTTGTCTGGCAAGGCAAGACCTTTGACGGAGCGCACGGCGTGCTGCGCAACCGCATTCTGCCCTTCGGTCTCAGCGCCATCGTCGCCGAGGTTTACAAGGGTCCCAGCCTGTTGGACAACAAGGACTGCATCGTTCTCGATTACTCGAAGACTTCAGAGGTCGCCCAGTGGGTTCGCGACGAAATCCGCCTGATTGCTCCTGATTTTTACCTTGGGCGCGTGTATTGGAGCGACAAGCCGCTCATTCATTTTTGCCTCCAGTTCGGCGCAGCCGCTTCTCCGGCGCAGTCCTGAATCCGCGCACCCGAAACGAAAAACGTCCACAACACACTAAACACTGATGACCGCGGCCAGCGCAGCGGAAACCGGGCCCCCTGTTTTGAGGCACTGCCAGCCGCTTTTCTCCGCCCCCGGTGCGAACAGGAGCGGGATACGAATTGAGCGCGTCCTCATGATGCCGCAATCCAATGTGCTGGTCATTGCGCCGCTCCGCCCGGAGCGTGAAGCGGAGCTGCGGAATCTGCTCGCATCCATGAACGACGTTCCGGGCCGCGTGAATCCGGCCAATGCTCTCGTTCCCTTCGAGCAGTTCACGCAGATTCACGTTGCGCGGTTCGTGATTCTCGAAGACCAGACGGTCGGGGACCTGCAACTCGCCTACGCCCAGTCCGCTCCCAACTATCCGGTCCTGCTCGCCTTCCTGGCCGACTTCGACGGGTCTGCAGACGCGTTTCGCGCCGATCTGGCCGCGCGCGCCGGCAAGGGCCTGGAGCGCATCTTCTCCTGCTGCCAGGGCTTTGCGGCGGGCACAGACGTGGCGCAATGGATGAAGGAGCACGGGAACGCTTCCGCAACCAATTACACAAACTGGCTGGGCCGCACCGCGAGCCAGATTCACGAGGAAAACGCGCTGCGGCTCGCTCTCGAAAACCATCTGCAGCGCCACTCTTCGCTGTTCCAGGACAAGAACCTCAAGGAAACGCACGCTGCACTGCGCGAGTTCATGCTGGCAGAGATTCAAGCCGGCCGGCTCACCGTAGCTCCGCAGCCGCCCACTCCGCTTGGCTGGTGGCTGCGCAACGCGCTCCATCTTATCGGCGTGCCGCTGCTGCTGCTGATTCTTGCGCCGCTGCTGCTGCTTTATCTGCCCATCTTCGCCATTCAGCTTCGCAGCCGCGAGAAGACCGATCCGGAGATTGCTCCGCGCGTGAAAGCAAGCTACGAAGAACAGCTCGCAAAGATCGAGGACTACGACGTCACCAACCAGTTCACCGCGATGGGCAGTCTCAAGCCGGGGCTTTTCCGGCGCTGGACGCTCGTCTTCCTGCTGTGGGCGCTGAACTATACGACGCGTCACATCTTTATTCGCGGCCATCTGGCACGCGTGGGCACCATTCACTTTGCCCGCTGGGTCTTCATCAACAAGCGCAGGAGATTGCTCTTCGCCAGCAACTACGACGGCGCACTTGAAACCTACATGGACGACTTCATCAACAAAGTCGGCTGGGGCCTGAACCTGGTCTTCAGCAATGGTGTCGGTTACCCCACTTCACGATGGCTCATTCTCGATGGCGCCAAGGACGAGCAGAAGTTCAAGAATTTTCTACGCCGCCACGAGCTGCCCACGCAGGTGTGGTACAAGGCATACCCTGGCCTGACGGCATTTGACCTGAAGAGAAACACCCTCATTCGCGAGGGAATTGAAAAGCCCGCTCTGCCGGAAGCGGATCTCCGGCAATGGGCGGCGCTGTTTTAAAGGAGCGATGGATGGCCTCCGCGGTGGACTATTCGGATGTGCAGGGGCTGGTGCGCTTCGCCTTCGCGAAGATGACCGAGGCCACGTTCCTGCTGCTGCGCGTGAGGAATCCGGCCACCGCGCGCGCATGGCTTGCCCAGGCGCCCGTCACCTCGGCAGCCGACAGCACTCCCGTGCCTTCCACCGCGCTGCAGGTGGCGTTTACGCGCCAGGGGCTTGAGGCTTTGCGCGTTCCGCAGCATGTTCTCGCCGGGTTCTCGGCGGAGTTTCTTGCCGGAATGGCCGGCAATGAAAATCGCTCGCGCCGCCTGGGCGACACCGGCGCAAACACGCCCGCCGCGTGGGAGTGGGGCGTCGCGGACAACGTGCCGCACATCGCGCTGATGCTGTTTGCCGAGCCCGGCCAGTTGGATCCGTGGCAGCAGTGGTTGACCGGCCCGCCGTTCCGGGCCGCATTCGAAGAGATCGGCTGCCTTGGCACTTCAAACCTGGCGGGGCGCGAGCACTTCGGCTTTATCGACGGCGTCAGCCAGCCGCAAATCGACTGGGACCGCACGCGCACGGTGACCGTGAATGGCAATCAGCTCGCTTACGGCAACCTGGTTTGCCTGGGCGAGTTTTTGCTCGGCTATCCCAACGAGTACAACCGCTACACGGAGCGGCCGCTGCTCGATCCCGGCGAAGCGGGCAGCGAGGAGCTGCCACAGGCCGAGGACCAGGCTGGGAAAAAAGACCTGGGCAGGAACGGAACCTATGTGGTGATCCGCCAGCTCCAGCAGGATGTGCGCGGCTTCTGGCAGTACGTGGATGAAGCCACGAAGTCACTGCGTGAAACCGGTTACGGTCTTGCGGAACTCATGCTGGGCCGCAGGCTTGAAGATGGCGCGCCGCTGGTTCCGCTCAGCCAGTCTGCGATTCCCGGCGTGGGCATAGCAGGAAGCGCGGCGAAGCGAAAGCAGGACGCCGAGCTCAATCAGTTCGACTACTCCTCCGATCCTGACGGCATGGGCTGCCCGCTCGGCGCGCACATTCGCCGCGGCAACCCGCGCACGCCCGATCTGCCCGGCAATCCGAAGGGCCTTCTTGCCGAGGCTATTCGTCTGCTCGGCTTCGGCGAGACCAGCGTGCATGAAGACCTTGCCGCCTCGGTGCGCTTCCATCGGATACTGCGCCGCGGCCGGGAGTACGGGCCCGGCCTGTCGCCGGCAGAAGCCATGGAACCCGCGCCTCCCGTCGATTCCGCGCGCGGGCTTCACTTCGTCGCGCTCAACGCCAACATCGAGCGCCAGTTTGAGTTTGTGCAGAACGCGTGGATGGCGCGCACCAAGTTCGACGGCCTTACCGAGGAGAGCGATCCACTGCTCGGCAACCGCGAGCCGGTCGAGGGCTGCCCGTTCACCAACACATTCTCCATTCCGCAGCAGGACAGGGTGCGCAAGCGCGTGATGGAGATGCCGCAATTTATAACCATGCGCGGCGGAGCGTATTTTTTCCTGCCGGGCATAAGGGCTCTCAAGTATTTGACCAAGATAGGCGGCGCATAAACGCCGCAATCGCACTGTGGAGGTAACTTCCGTGGCCGGAAAGCTGACTCGTTTACTCAAAAACTTTCTCGTGGCTCTCGTCATCCTGGTTGCAGCCGGTTTTGCGGCCTACGGAATCTGGTGGCTCAAGCAGCCCAAGCCGGGCCACGTGAAAGACGAGGCGCTGCTGGGAGGCCGCGATGCGTCCACGTTTCCGGCCGCGGATGAAGACTACTTCCACGACATGGACGGCGGCATCGACCTAACCGCGGCTGCGCCCGCGGCGGATAAAGCGGCGCTCATCAAGGGCCGCAACACCTGGATCGTGTGGACCGGCGGAAACGATCACCTGTGGGACACGCTCGTCTACAGGAGCGTGGGCGCGCTGGATTTCCTGAAAGTGCTCTCCGATCATCCGGCGCTCTTGAAGATCGATCCCAGGTTCACCCACGATCATCGCTGGGAGTATTTTGGCCTGGTCAACGATCCGTGCTTTGAAACAGCTACCGGGCCTGATCCCGATCGCTGGGGGCTCTGGCTGGACAAGCGCCGCCCCGATTGCAAGCCCGATCCATTCGAGAACGAGCAGAAGTATCCCGGCGTAAAGATCGGCTCGCGCGGAACCACCATCGACGGCAAGGATTTTCCGGTCGGCTCTTACTATGGCTATGAAACCGGCATCGTTGG
>JBAUCP010000264.1:0-3877 GCA_049677625.1 Occallatibacter sp.
GCATTGATCCGGTTCTCTGCAGGAAGACCGCGTGTTTACCGGGCTTTTTCGCGATTGATCTCCGCCACGAACTGCTCCAGAGTCAACGCCTCGACGCCGGGCGCGAGCGCGCTCAACTCGGTTTGCATGCGCGCCTTGCGATGCACCACCACGCGCCGCGCCGCCCGGTTTCCGGCAGCGCGCGAAAGCTTCATGAGCGGTCCGGCCATCGAGGTCTGCACTGTCTTCGACGCCTTGACTTCGACGGCCCAGAACCGCGCGTTCGGGCGCGGGACGAGAAAATCCACTTCCAGTCCCTGCTGGTCGCGAAACGAGTAAAGTTCTTTGCGCCGTCCGCGGTTGACCTGGCTCTTTAAAATCTCCGCCGCCACAAAACCTTCGAAGATCGGCCCCAAAAACGGCGACCGCTCCAACTCGGCCTGCGACTGAATCCCCAGCAAGTGGCAGGCAAGGCCTGCGTCGCCCCAATACACCTTCGGCGACTTCACGAGCCGTTTGCCGAAGTTTTCAAAGTACGGCGGCACCAGAATAACCTGCCCTGTGATTTCCAAAATGCGCAGCCATTCGGAGATCGTCGGCACCGACACTCCCAGCGGAGCGGCCAGGTCCACACGGTTCAGAGTCTGCCCGTGGCGGCTGGCCAGCAGCGAGAGAAATCTGCGGAAGACAGCGAGGTCGCGCACAACAGTGATGGCCCGCACATCGCGCTCGATGTAGGTCTGCAGATACGACGCATACCACAGTTCACGGCCGCGCGGCCGCAGCACGACCTCGGGAAATCCGCCCAGCAGCGGGTCGACCTTAGGTGTTTCCGCCATGCTGAATGGCAGCAACTGCAGAATCGCGGCCCTGCCTGCCATCGACTCCGTGATGCCCTGCATCAACGGCGCCTCCTGCGATCCGGTGAAGAGCCACCTGCCCATCCGGCGCGGGTGCGCGTCCACCAGCGTGCGCACGTAATTCAACAACTGAGGCGTGTTCTGTATTTCGTCAAAGATTACCGGCGGCCGCAACCCCTCAAGAAACGCGCGCGGATCGCGCCGCACGCGGTCCTGGACGTCGGGGTCCTCGAGCAATACGTACTGTGCCTGCGGAACAGCGGCGCGCAGAAGAGTTGTTTTTCCCGCCCGGCGCGGCCCCGTTATAACCACAGCAGGAAACCGCCGCAAGGCCGAGAGCAGGAAGGGGACAATCTGGCGCTGAACTGTTTGCATATGAGAAATTTAAAGTAGCACTTTAAAAAACTCAAGGAAAATTTTGAGATCAAAACGGGCACTGGAATATGCGCGTGGCCTTACTCTATTGATTCTTCGCGGCTTGCGGTTGGCCGCGAAGAGGGAAAGCAGCCGCGCTCGAAACCTGCCCGATGCAAATATTTATCGCCATTCCCGGGACGGAGCCGCGCTCCTCATCGCCCAGGTCTTCTTGCAGCGGAAACTCCCGGCGAAATCCGGAAGATGCTGAGGCACGGAGTTGACGCGGCATTTTGACGGAGAAGGGGAACGGAGGACAAGGCCGCGACCGCAGCAACAGAGCTGCAGTGGAGGACATGAGCGCAGCGCAAGATGCGGCAACTCTGCCAGACTTTGCGCCCATACCGGGCCGGCGAGTGAGCTACCGGCAAGCCAATTACAATGAAACGAGGAAATTATCCCTTTCAGGAGCAAACGCAAGTGCCGCAACGTACCTTCAGCATCATCAAGCCCGACGCCGTCCGCAACGGCGACACAGGCGCCATTCTGGCCGAAATCGACAAGGCCGGCTTCCGCATCGCCGCCATCCGGAAGCAATCCATCTCCAGATCGCAGGCCGAGGGCTTCTATTACGTCCACAAGGAACGGCCGTTCTTCGGCGACCTGTGCGCGTTCATGTCCTCCGGCCCGCTGGTTCTATTGGTTTTGGAGAAGGACAATGCCATAGCCGACTTGCGCAAGCTGATGGGCGCGACGAATCCAGCCAACGCCGAAGAGGGAACCATCCGCAAGAAGTTTGCCGGCTCCATTCAGGAGAACGCCATTCACGGCTCCGACGGTGAAGATACCGCTGCCTTTGAGATCGGCTACTGGTTCGCCGGCTACGAGTTGATCTAGCGAGTAAGAGCGGAGCTTCCTATGGCAGAGACCAACGCGGAACTGGCGGCGCTTTTTCTCGAATTCTCCAGACAGAAATTGCTGGGCCAGTACTGGCCGCGGTTGCGCGAAGCCGTTGCGCCGCTCACCGAAGAGCAGGTGTGGTGGCGGCCGAACGAAGCGAGCAACAGCATCGGCAACCTGGTGCTGCACCTGAACGGCAACGTGGGCCAGTGGCTGGTGGCATCGTTCAATCGCGCCGAGGACAAGCGCGATCGCCCACACGAGTTCAGCGAGCGGAGCGGAGCTTCGGCCGCTGCGCTGCTTGAAAAGCTCGGGGCGACGATGGAGCAGGCCGCGCAGGTGCTGGCGCGGCTTACCGTGGATGAACTGCTGGCTCCTTACGAGATTCAGGGTTACAAGGTGTGTGGGCTCGATGCGGTCTACCAGGTCGTGGAGCACTTCGGGCTGCACTACGGGCAAATTGTGTACATCGCCAAGAGCCTGAGCGGCAAAGATCTGGGCTTCTACCGCGAACTCAACAAGACAGGCCGGGCGTCTTGAAGGCTAGAGCCGTTCCGGCGGCATAGGGAAATTGGGCGGCCGGCCGGGCGCTGTACAAAGAGCCCGTTTGACGCCAGGTAGAGGCTCCGTAAAAATACTTAAGTTTCCACTTGACAAATAATCCGAACGGCCTAATACTTAAGCTTGTACTTAACAATTCTCTGTGGAGGAAAAAGCCATGGATCAGCAACCCGTAGTGCACAACACCTTTGTCATCGAGCGCAGCTATCCCGTGAAGCCGCAGCGCGTATTCGCAGCCTTCGCCGATCCTGCCCAGAAACGCCGCTGGTTTGTCGGAGGCGAACATAGTCAAGTCGAAAGCTATGAGCAGGACTTTCGCGTTGGAGGCAGGGAGCATTACGCTCTGGGCTTTGAAGAAGGCCATCCGTTGATGGGTTCCACGCTCAAAAGCGAGAACATGTATCGGGACATCGTCCCCAACCGCCGCATCATCTTCACCTCGACGATGGCGGTGGCGGAGAAGTGCATCTCTGTATCACTGGGCACGGTTGAGCTGCTGCCGACCGAAAAGGGCACCGACCTGATCCTTACATTTCAGAGCGCGTTCCTGGAGGGTGCGGACGGTCCTAAGATGCGGGAGGTGGGATGGAGCGGGATACTCGACAAGCTGGGAAGGGAGCTTGAGAGCTAAGGCAGAGGTCCATGAATAAAAGGAAACCGAATATCGACCGCATCTTCCACGCTCTCGGCGATCCTACGCGCCGGGCCATGATGGTGCGGCTCAGCCAAGGCCCCATGTCGGTGTCGCGTATGGCGGAGCCGTTCGACATGACTCTGGCCGCGGTGGTCCAACACATACAGGTGTTGGAGGAGTGCGGCCTGGTCGAAACCGAGAAGGTGGGCAGGGTGCGCAGTTGCCGCATCGAACCCACGGGGCTCGACGCGATGGAACAATGGATTCGCGATCGCCGCTCGATATGGGAACACCGGTTGGATCGACTGGGCGATCTGCTTGGCGAGAAGGATAAGAGCGGCTAGGTGTATCGATATATAGCTTGTTGACGTGTGGGCAAAAGATGCGATTTTTAAGAGGATTTGAGCTACTGCGAAGAAACTGCAGGTCCTTCGACTGCGCAGGTTGCAAAAGCGCAACCTGCTCCGCTCAGAGGCTGTGACTTTTTCGATTTGCTTTGCGGTATGGAATGAGATTTCCAGATAGCTTCAGTCTATAAGCAAGACATGGGCGAATTTTCTACGGAAAGAGGTGGTTCGGCGGTTCGTTT
>JBAUCP010000265.1:0-4213 GCA_049677625.1 Occallatibacter sp.
CTGGTAGCCTTTCCCGTAATCGAGTTCTTTCATCAGCTTTGTGGGAGCGTTGCGCAGATGTAAGGGAACCGGCTCCTGCCGCGTGTGCTCAATCTCTTCGAGCACCGTGCCATACGCCGTATAAACCGAATTCGATTTGGGAGCGAGGCAGAGATAGACCACGGCTTCCGCCAGCGCCAGATCGCCCTCGGGCGAGCCCAGAAACTCCATCGCCTGTTTGGCGGAGAGGCACAGGTTCAGCGCTTCAGGAGCGGCCAGGCCGATGTCTTCGACGGCCATACGCACCACGCGGCGCGCAAGATAGAGCGGGTCTTCGCCGGCTGCAAACATGCGGCCCAGCCAATAGAGCGCGGCATCGGGATCGGAGTTGCGCACGCTCTTGTGCAGCGCGGAGATCAGGTTGTAGTGCTCCTCGCCGGATTTGTCGTACTGGAGCACGCGCTGCTGCACGGCTTCAGCAGCCAGAGCCCTGTCGATTCTTTTCTGGTTCTGGACGGAGAGTTGCGCCGCTACTTCCAGCGTGTTGTAAGCGCTGCGGCAGTCGCCGCTCGAGTAGCTGGCGATCAGCGCGAGCGCATCGTCGTCGGCCGTCAGCTCCAGATTGCCCAGGCCACGTTCGCGGTCTTCGAGCGCGCGGCGGAGCAGGGCAGCGATCTGCGCTTCGCTCAGCGGCTGAAGCACGTAGACGCGGCAGCGCGAGAGCAGCGCCGAAATAATCTCGAAAGACGGGTTCTCGGTCGTCGCGCCGATCAGCCGGATCGAGCCGCGCTCCACGTAGGGCAGAAAGGCGTCCTGCTGCGCCTTGTTGAAGCGGTGAATCTCATCGATGAAGAGGATGGTGCGGGAGTGCATCTCCGCGGCCCGCGCCGCGTCGGCCATCACCTGCTTGATCTCCTTGATGCCGCTCATGACGGCGGAGAATTCGATGAAGTTTGCCTTCGTGGTTTCGGCAATGATCTTGGCCAGCGTGGTTTTGCCCACGCCCGGCGGACCCCAGAGGATCATCGAGCCCGAGTCGTCGCGCTCGATTTGCACGCGCAGCGGCTTGCCGGGGCCGAGCAGTTGCTCCTGGCCGCTATACTCTTCAAGGCTGCGCGGCCGCATCCGCTCCGCCAGCGGCGCACCTCCCACTGCGTGGGGCGGGGTCTTGGAGGAGCGCTGTGGCCTATCCGGTTGGCCATCAAAGAGGCTCATGGCGCGGTCCTCCTGGCACGTTCCTCTTTGATCGGCGTTGCGCGGGATGTGCGGCGCGCTGGCGCGCGGCCTCATAGAGCAGCACGCTTGCTGCTACCGCGGCGTTCAGGCTCTCCACCGGGCCGGGGCAGGGAATGGTGAGCGAGTTGCCGGCCTGCGCAGCCACTTCCGGCGGTACGCCGTTGCCTTCATTGCCAATGACCAGTGCCGCGGGACGTGTCAGGTCGGTGCGTTCGGCTTCGATTGCATCGCGCGTGGCTGTCGCCCAAACGGTGACGCGGGCCTCGCGCAGCCGCTCGAAGCATTCTTCCACGCTGGCCGTGAGCAGCGGAACACGAAAGACGCTGCCGGCCGAGGCGCGCACCGTTTTTTGATTCCATGCGCTCACGGTTCCAGGCAAGCTGATGATGCCGGTTGCGCCAAAGGCTTCAGCCGAGCGCAGAATCGTTCCCAGATTGCCGGGGTCCTGAATGCCGGCGAGAACCAGCACCAGCGGCGCGGATTGGCGCGCGTCTTCCAGGATGGGTCGGAGGGCGTCGCGCCAGCTCCATTCCCTGGGCCGGATGAGCGCGGCGATGGGCTGCGGAGTCTCCGTTGCCAGCGCCGAGGCGAGAATGTCTGCCGGCAGCAAAAGCACTTCAGTCTGCGGCGGAAGCTGCAATCCGTCGAGCAGCCGCTCGGCTCCTTGCGCAACAAAGACGCACTCGATCGCGAGTTCCGCGCGTAACGCCTCGGCAATCAGGTTTGGACCCTCGATGCCGGCCTTCGCGGATCCGCCGCGCGCAGGAGCGGCGAGCGCCCGCCGGAGCTCTTTGAGGCGCGCGTTTTGTTTACTCTGTACAATGCGAACAGGCATCGGACGAAAATCCTTGGTGCGCTTAGAGCAGTTCTCCAATTCGCGTGCCCTTGCGAGTTTCGTGCAAGGTGGCTTTTTCTTTAAAAAAAGCCACTTGGCATCCTGCTTTCGGCGTAGATCAATTGGAGAACTGCTTTAGGCGATTTTATTCTGTTTTGCATCGCTTCTCACCGTTTCAGCTAAAAGCGCTGAAAGGATGGGGCACCCGCACGGAGCGCATGTGCGTCCGGTCAAACTTGCCCGTCTCGGCGGGCTGTGTTAGTTTCCGTCTTTACGGCATTTATCTATTCGGGGAACTGAGGTAGGCATCCTTGTCCGCAGAAATCTTGCGCGTCCATCCCGATGAACCCCAACCAGACCGGATCGACTACATCGTCTCCTGCCTGCGCAAGGGCGACGTGATCGCTCTGCCGACCGATACGTTTTACGGCCTGGCAGTTGATCCGGTGAATCTCCACGCGGTGGAGAGCATTTACCAGATCAAGACCCGGCAGAAGCACAAGCCGCTCTCGCTGCTGATCTCCGGGCTGGGGCAGGCGTATTCGCTGGCGCGCGACACGGACCCCATGCTGGACAAGCTGGCCGAACGCTTCTGGCCCGGGCCGCTCACCATCATCGTCCGCGCTGGAACCAAGCTGCCGCTGCGTTCCACGGCCAACACCGGCAACGTGGCGCTGCGCGTGCCGGACGCGGCCATTGCGCGCGCCGTGGTGGAGCGCTTCGGACTGCCGATCACCGCGACCTCGGCCAATCTGCAGGGATCCAGCGAGTGTACGCATGCCGCCTGCGTGCGCGATCAACTCGGCGACCGCATTCCTCTCATCATCGATGGCGGCCCAACCGGCCGCGCGCTACCCACCACCATCGTCGATCTCTCGCTGGGCCCAGGACGCTGGGAGATTCTGCGCGAGGGCGCCATTCCGACCCACGAGGTCGTGATGGTGCTGCAACGCTGACATTAAGATAAGCGCATGAAGCGCGGGACCAAACCGAAACGGCGCCGCCTGGCGCTTTATGTGCTGCTCGCGCTGTTTCTTGGCGTTGCCGGCGTGAGTTCGGCTTGGTGCCGCTGGGTCTACGTGCAGATTGAAAAATATGCTGACCAGGACCAGGCAGCTCCGTCTGACGCCATCGGCGTCCTTGGCGCGGCGGAGTACGACGGCCGGCCTTCGCCGGTCTTCCGCGCGCGCCTGGATCACGCACTCGAGCTCTATCATCACGGCATTGCGCCGCTGATCATCACCCTGGGCGGCGCGGGCGGCGACGAGTACTCCGAGGGTTCAGTGGGGCGCGAGTACCTGATGAGCCGCGGCGTTCCCGAGCAGGACATCATTGCCGAAACCGAGAGCCGTAACACAGAGGAGTCCGCGCGGCGCATTGCCGTTATTGCGCGGGCCAACGGGCTGCGCAGGCTGGTGATCGTGAGCGACGGCACGCACCTTTTCCGCATCCACGCCATCTGCGCCGCCGACGGCCTGGACGTGCTCACCTCACCGCGCCCGCGGCCGCTGGTCGAGGACCGCAAGCTCGAGGCCGAGCGCATCGCCCACGAAATCCTGAGCTACACGTTCTGGCGGCTGGGTCTGCATTGACTTTAGCGAGTTAGCCGCGCTGCGCGCGTGTTCGCAAGTTCGCGAGTCAGCCGGGTACCCGACCCTTCTCACCTCACCACCACCGCTCCGTGCCCCATCCTTTCGCGTTCTTTGCGAAAGGGTGGGAAACCACAGGCCTCAATCTGCCGCTCTCAATTAGCCACCATCGCCGGGTGCCCCACCTTCGCCGATGCGCGCTTTCTGCGCATCGGTTAAGGTGGGAAACCTCAAATCTCAACCAGCCCTTCTCACCTCACCACGGCCATCATCATCAGAGCAAACCCCGCCGCGCTGGCCGTCGAAAGAAAATTCACGGCGTCGTTGTTGAGCCAGCCCGCCTGTTCGAAGGTGGCTCCGAGCAGGCTGTCAAAGAAGAGCCCGAAGACGCCGCCGGCGCAACTGACCGAGAACAGTTCCGCATTCCCGCGCAGAGCGGCTGCGCCCAGCGCGGAGACCACGACGGCCGCGACCATGCCGGCCAAAGTGCCGGCCAGGCTCACGGCGCCGTCCGTGCCCGGCTCCACGGCGCGCAGCGTTGTGAGCATGCGCGGGCGTCCGCCCAGAACCTGGC
>JBAUCP010000266.1:0-6499 GCA_049677625.1 Occallatibacter sp.
GCTCCAGCTTATGCGAGCGGGCGGCGTGCATGGCATTCAGCCAGGAATTGAGAGCTTCAGCGATCAGGTCCTGCGCCTGATGAGGAAGGGCTGCACAGGATTTCAAAACATACAATTACTGCGCTGGTGCCGAGAACTTGAGATCGATGTTGTCTGGAACATTCTGGCTGGATTTCCAGGTGAATCGCCGGGAGAGTACGATCGGCAGGCAGATCTGATCCCACTTCTCACGCACCTCTCGCCTCCAGCTTGTTGTACACCTGTTCGTTTGGACCGCTTCAGCCCATTTCATTCGAATCCGAACGAATACGGATTCGGGCGCGTGCGCCCCGCGGCAGCGTACTACTATGTGTTCCCGCTCGAACGGCGCGAACTTACCAGGCTGGCCTACTTCTTTGACTTCGATTACCCGGATGGGCGGGATCCGAATTCGAACTTGAAGCGGCTACGGGAAGAAATCGCGAAATGGTGGGATGCGCAACTGACGCCTGGTCAAGAGAAGCCCCGGCTCGATGCAAAACCGGGTCGTGGCGGCCTTCTGATCGAAGACACGCGCCCAATCGCTGTGAAGGATCGAGATTTACTCAGCGGAATTCCTGCGCAGTTGTATTTGAGCTGCGATACGGCGAGAAATGCCGCTGGTCTGGCCCGCTCGCTGAGTTCCACGATTAACGAGTCCGAAGTTCGCGCTATCCTCGATAGCTTCGTTGCAGCGAAGACCATGGTTCGGCTGGAGGATCATTACCTGAGCCTGGCAGTTTTCCGCGAACGCCCCCTGTTAAAGGAGCTAAGCCAATCCAGTGAAAGCACAAATGTTCAACAAGCCGCGACTTCCGAGCCATTATTACGTGTGGTCTGAGCCACCAGACGAGTTGGGCGATGAATCCTTGCACTTTGTCTCCGAACTTCGAAGGATCAAGCTGAAAGGCCATTCTTTTCGAGAGTTCGAGCGTAGAGTGATTCCTTTGCTCGACGGCGAACACACGCTCGAAGAGATTGGCCGCACTGTTGAAGATGTCTTCGCTTTCAACGATCTGGCAGCAGCACTTGAACTGCTCGCAGCACAAAACCTGCTGGAAGATGGCCAGGTTCAGGGGCTGGGTGACGCCGCTGCGGCGCGACTAACTCCGCAGTTCAACTTTTTCCATGAAGTAGGCTTGGACGCTTTCGAAATGAAGCGGCGGCTCAGCGCTGCGAAAGTAACCGTATTTGGATTGAGCGGAGCGGGTGGAGGAATTGTCGACAGCCTGGCGGCAGCCGGCGTAGGCACAATTCGTATCGTAGACAGTTTGCAGGTTTCCGCCGCGGATGTCTATTTGTCATTCGGCTTCAGTGGATCAGATGTTGGGTTGAGGCGCACATCCGTCGTCGGCCGGCGAATGGCCGAACGTTCTCCAGATGCGCGGCTGGAGATTGTTACTGACGATATCACTACGGATGAGGCAGTTGACGGTGTGATTGACGGCTCGGACTTTGTCGTCTGCTGCCTTGACGCTGGCCAGTCTTCCCTCATCTATAAATTGAATCGTGCATGCATCAAGAAGAACATCCGGTGGAGTTCCTGTGCGTTATCTGGGACTGAGGTGACCGTGGGTCCGACGGTACACCCTCACAAGACTCCTTGCTATCTCTGCTTCAAAATGCGGGCTGTCGCCTGCGCAGGCAATCCCGAAGATGCATTTGCACTGGAGAAAATGCTCGATAAGCGAAAGCAGGATGACAGTTCTCAGCGCGAGAATCTGGTCTTCGGCGCAGGGGTTGCCGCGAACATGCTGGCTCTTGAAACTTTCCGGGAAATCGTCGGCCTCACGCCCGTCCCGACTCTTGGAAAGGTGGTAATTTTTAACCTTCTTGACATGAGCACATCCAAGCATGTCGTGCTCCGTAAACCGTGGTGTCCTGCATGCTATTCGGCCAAACCTGAAGAAGAGGACAGAAGAGACGATGAGTTATCCCAGGCGGAGGGACTATGAACGAAGCTGCTCTTCGCGAGATCGTTGGCAACTGGGCTGATCTCGTAAGTCCAAGGACAGGCATCATTCGAGCCTTGTCACGCGTTCAACGGGGCGCAGAGGAACCGTTTCCGCCATTCATCTATCAGTCCGAGGCTTCGCATTTTGATTTCCGAATGGCCAAGGCCCAGGATCGAGCGTCAGCCGGGAAGGGCGTTACAGAGGAGGCGGCGATTCGTGGAGCAATTGGAGAGGCGATCGAACGCTACTGCGCTTCCCACGTCGATCCCTTTGCAACCATCGTCTCGCCCTGGCTTCCAATTTTGGATCGAGCTGTGGCTCCCGGTGAATTAGTGCTCTACTCCGCAAGTCAATATGAGGAACGGAGGGTTCAGTATCACCGCTGGGATCCCAAGGACGAAGTCACATGGGTTGCAGCTCGCGAACTGCCTTCGGATCGCATTGTGTATGTACCTGCGAGCCTGGTTTATCTGCAATTCCCTCAGCAACGTGTCGAAGATGTATTCACGCCGGCAACTTCAAATGGGCTTGCAGCCGGCCCAACCCTCGACTTCGCGATTCTGCATGGCTTATACGAATGCATGGAACGAGACGCATTCCTGGCGACATGGATGGCGCGACTTCCGGCCACTGAGATCCTTTTTCCCGAAGGCCCTTCGTCGGCGGATTCCATTCGTGCGCACTACAAGCGCTTTGGTGTGGAGGTGCGGGCATTCCGTATGTGTACTGACCTTGAGGTTCACGTCATGATGGCCGTTGCACTCGACCAGACAGGTGATGGGCCCGCGACGGTGGTTGGCCTTGGCTGCCATGCCTCCCCTGAGAAAGCACTAGCCCGTGCAATGCTGGAGATCTGCCAGGTCCACCCCGGCGAGACGCGACGATATCGCGAGCAACCGCCGGGCAAGCGCTTGCAACGAGCGGAGGACGTTAAGACACTCGAAGACCATAGCGCGTGGGCGAGCATGCCCGAAAGGCTCGACGAATTCTCGTTCATGATTGGAAACGGCCAAACGCAGCGCCTGGAGGATTTGCAGGACTATTCAACCGGCAATATCAAAAGAGATCTTGAACATTGCGTTGGAACGCTTCAGCGCGCCGGCTCGCGAGTCCTCTATGTCGATCTGACCACTTCAGACGTGATCGACTACGGCATCCACGTTGTGCGAGCAATTGCCACCGGTCTGCAGCCCATTCATTTCGGCTGGGGTGAAGAACGGCTCGGTGGCGTACGTCTATTCGAACTTCCACATAAACTCGGGTTCGCCTCCGCCACACTGCGGGAGAGCGACTTGAATCCGTGTCCACATCCACTTGCGTGAGGAAAAGGCATGTTGCCCTTTGAAGACAGCAAGAGTCTCTCTTTGCTCTTCCATTTAAATTCAGAACCGTGGGCCAACGTCGATGCTTATCAGACCGCGACTTACGAAGTGGAGTATAAGAGAGTTACTTGTTTTTCGCCAACGATAGCATTGCCCATACCGCCCGAGACTGAATTGTTGCGAGTATTGAGGAAACGCTGGTCGTGCCGCGCTTATGAGCGGAGGACGCTGACTCTTTCGCAATTGAGCACCTTGTTACTCGGCAGCTACGGGATAACAAGAACAGAAACGACACTTCTCGGTGGATCTTTGGCGCTTATGCGTTCTGTCCCGTCCGCCGGCGGCCTGTTCCCACTTGAAGTCTATGTTGCCTCGCAGCGCGTCCAGGATCTTCCGGATGGCTTGCACCATTACAACGTCCGCAATCATGCCCTGGAACCCCTGAGCGAGGGACCTGTCTTCAAAACCCTGCAGCCACATTTGTTCATGTACCCGGCCATAGAGAACGCCAATGTGATTGTATTTCTAGCGGCTGTATTTAACCGAACACAGAAGAAATATGGTCCGCGTGGCTACCGGTACGTGCTGCTGGAAGCAGGGCATGTTGCGCAGAGTCTTTGCCTGCTGGCAGCGGAGCAAGGACTAGGTTCGCTTTGCATGGGCGGATATGCCGATGGAGAACTGAACCGGACTCTTGGTCTGGTTCCGCTTGAGGAAGGCGTCGTCTATTCGGTTGCTGTCGGTTGGCCCTCTGTTCCAGATTCAAGCAATACTGGAACAACCTATTCGTGAAAAAGGCCCAAACCGATTTCGCCGCTTCCTGAATCGAGCGCGCGCGGAATCAATCACGTATGGAATTGAGGGTCAAACATTCGTCTGGGGCCCGGGTTCACGATAACCGCAGCTTTCGCGGATGAGAATTTGCGGCATAGGCTCATCGATTCGGTACAGCAGCTCGACGCAAATTTGATCTTGAATCTGATCAAACGGGAGTTCCCCCGGCTCTGCCGGGGTAGTCTCACTCTCGACGAGATCGGTTGCAACCCAGCCTCTCACGAGCATCCGCTGGTTTGACCGCAATTGACGCATATATACAGGACCCCTGCCGAGTTCAGCAACCCCACGGCCCCGACGACGGCGGTCGCTAGATATGCTCGACCACGAGCCTTAACCGAGAAACTCCAGCTATCGCTGGCTGAGAAAAATGGGGCAGGTCACGTTCTCAGCAGTCGTGGTTCAGTATTCGAATGGCGCGCCTGAAACCGGGTCTTCGCCATCTCGGCCCCAAAGAACGGTTTCAGCTTCCGGTGTGCCCTTGCCCCAGAGGACCGTTCTGCCCCAAAGAACAGTAAATCCATTTGGGTCGTCTTCACCCCAGATGCCAGTGGCGCCCCACAAGGCAGGCGAATTGCTGCCGGAGATGAATGCGCGGCTGCCATAAACGCTAGACGCCGACCATGGACCGGTCTTCGTCCAGAGCGCGCTCGGGTCAGTTACGGCCGTGGTTTCACCCGTGTTTACGTTATATGTGGCCACCGGCGACATTGCCGTGCCCGAGGGAATTGAAACTCCCTTGGCGCGGGCGGCATTCACCGTTGCGGCGATGTCGAGATAGCCCGCCCCAACCGTGAAGACATCATAGTTCGCGTTGTACACGACGCCGTCTGCGGTAACGCTACTGGTCGCCGGGAAATAGTTTCGATCCCCATTCACCATCACCAGCGCCTTTGCCTGATCGGGCGTAAGCGCCGGCGCAGCCTGCAGCAGATCTGCCACGGCTCCGCTGGCAACGGCGGCCGCCATGCTGGTGCCGCTCAGCGGGAAGTAGTTGGCAGACGGAGTTTCACTGCCATCAGTCTGGTAGAACGAGTACCACGTGTAGAAGGACGGGTTCTGTTCCGCGAGCGGATCGCTGGGGAACTGCAGGCTCGTAACCAGGTTGCCCGGCGCAACGATGTCGGGCTTAACAAAGTGATCGATGAACGACGGGCCCTTGGAGCTGTAACTCGCGATGACATCGTCACCGATCTGAGGCGTGAACGCGGTGTTCATCGCGCCCACGGTGAGCGCGTAGGGATCGTTGCCGGGTGCGTCGATGGTGCCGTAGCCCTCCGGATCGAGGTTCAGATCGCGCCCGTCGTTGCCTGCCGCCACCACCACAACGATGCCTGCCTTCCAGGCCTTCTCCACTGCCTGACAGAGCGGATCGAGCGTGTAGCTTTCGAAGATGGGACGGCCGAGCGAGAGGTTAATTACGCGGATGTTGTAAGTATTCTTGAGAGCAATCGCCCGGCTGATAGCCGCAATCACGGCTGAATCCGTACCCGCGCCGTTCTCATCCAGGACGCGCAGGTTAATGAGGTTGGCGTTCGGCGCGGAACCATAAAATGTTCTGAAGTATTTTGTACCGCTGGATTCTGCGCCGTTTCCGGCGATGAGGCCGGCAACATGCGTGCCGTGCCCGAAGTGGTCCAGCGCGTCATTCTGGCCGGAGACGAAGTTCTGGCTGTAGACGATGCGGCCGGTGCTCCCCGGGGCCACTTCGCTCAGCGAAGATAGAAGCTGCGGTACGATGGACAGGCTCAGCGAAAGCGACAAGGAATTGACGTTAAGGTCGGGAACCGGCGTAATGCCGCTGTCGATCACGGCAACCCCGATGTTCGTGCCGGTATATCCCTGCTGCCACACCACGGGAGCATTGATGGGTTCGACAGTGTAGTTAGCGGCTGTGATCGCTTGCTGCTGTCTCGCGCCGACCGCGCGATCGAGCGAGATGTACTTGACGTTGGAGTCTGCAGCGAGGGAGTTCAGGTTTTTGATTGGGACAGTCACAAGGACTGCGTTGATGGTCCCCAGAACAAGATTGACGACTCCGCCAAGCAGGCCGAGCAAGATCGTCTCAAGCGACGAAGGGGCGTTGTAGTACTGAACGATCACCGGGACATTTGCCGTGGAGGGTTCAGCCGCAAGGTCGGGTGAGATCTTGCTGGCCTGGGCTTGCGTTGTGGCCGTATAGGCGATCAGCAGACTAAGGACGAATGCGACACGAAGGCGCGAGCGCAACAAGGTGACCTCACAGTTTTGGCAGCCGACTCGCGTACTGGCTGAAGTTGGGGGGCGCATACCGGTGAGGGAAGTCCAGCAGCACCACAGTTACGAATTCTTATATGTATGGACTTTAGTTACAATGACTCTCTTGTGGAC
>JBAUCP010000267.1:0-4626 GCA_049677625.1 Occallatibacter sp.
TCTCGCTTTTGAGACCTGGGAAACCACAAATCTACACGGTCGCGGTACTACATGAACATTTCTTGTTGCCGGGGCTGCTCCATTTCGTCTCCGAATCGAAAGAATCCGCCGCGGCGGATCGTCTTCCCGGAGGGAAAGCACGAGAATAGCCCAGGGCCAGGGCCCCCGGCACGCGCGGTCTTCGCGTGCTGGGGTGGGAGGCTGGAGTCCGCCGCAGCGGACGCGAAGCCTGGGACAGAGAGGCGGTCAAATTTTCTTGCGCCCCGTAGGGCCGCACCGAAGGCCCTCGTCAGCGCTGAACCTCGCTCACGCAATCGCCTTGGCCGGCTCTGCCGCTGCACGCCCGACTCCGCCGGCATTATGCTAAGGTTCAAGCGTGAAACCGAGCAAAATGGATCATGGAGAGCGGACCGCGAATACCAAGGCGAAGAAGCCGCGGCTCTTAAAAGGACTGGCCGTCAAAGACGGCTTCGTGCGCCATCCCTTCGACCTGGAGTATGGCGTGCGCACCAGCGGGCTGGTGGCGGGGCGGCATCTGATCGCCGGCCACCGCCATGACCGTTACGCAACGGCTTACTACGCGGTTACGCCCTCTGTATTTCATGGCATCGTCGTTCGCTGGCGTCGCTGCAGTCCGGCGGCGCCGCTCGATGAATTTACCTTTATCGACCTTGGCGCGGGAATGGGCCGCGCCATGCTGCTCGCATCCGGCTATCCATTTCGCGCCGTCATCGGCGTAGAGCTCAACCCCACCCTGGCGCGGATTGGCCGGCGGAACATGGCCTTGTGGCGCGCGGCCGGACGTGCGCGCGCCCCGCTTCGGATGCTCTGCCGCGACGTTGTGGAGTTTGATCTGCCGCCGGGACCGTGCGTCGCATTCCTCTTCAATCCCTTCGGCGGTCCGGTTATGCGGCGCATGCTCAACGGCTGGAGCCGCAACCTTGCGAAGCGCAGAGATCGGAACGCAGGACAACTGGACATCCTGTATGTGAACAATGAACAGGAAAGCGTGCTGGAGCAACATGTGGACTTCAAACGTTTGTTTCATGGGAAGATCAGGCGGTCGCACGCCGATACGCTGGCCGATCGCAAAATCTTAATGGCCCAGCCTGACGGCGAATACGCATTCCTTGCGTGGGAGAACTGCTCGATCTACCGCTGGATGGGCAAGGCCGGCGATTGACTAGTATCGTGACCTGGTGATTTTGTAATCGTGCCCATGATCTCGGGTGCCCCAGGTCCGGGGTCCCCACGGACAGGTTTTTGGTCCGTGGGGTGGAGGTCTCGCTTTTGAGACCTGGGAAACCACAAATCTACACGTTCGCGGTACTAGGCGCGCTTGCCCGCCGGAACAAAGGGTTGGCCGGCGGAATGGCTGCAACAGCAAAATGCAGCGAACGGCTGCGGGAGTGAGAACGTGACAAGACCGCATCTGATCCTGGGAATCGGCGAACTGCTGTGGGACATTTTGCCCCAGGGACCGTCGCTGGGCGGCGCGCCGGCCAACTTCACCGTTATGGCGGGCCGGCTCGGCAATCACGCCGCCATCCTGAGCCGCATCGGCCGCGACGAGCTGGGCCGGCTCGCAATAGACCGCCTCGATCCCATGCCCTTGGACACGAGCAGCCTTGAGATAGACCCGGCTCACGAGACCGGCCGCGTGACCGTGGGCTTCGATAACGGCGAGCCGCGCTATACGATTCACCAGCCGGCGGCCTGGGATTTCCTGGAACTCACAGACGAGTGGGTCAAGCTGGCCGAGCGCGCAGATGCAATCTGCTTCGGTTCGCTCGCGCAGCGCGCCGAGGAGTCGCGCAAGACCATTCAGACGCTGGCGGCGAACACCCCGAAGGCATGTATTCGCGTCTTCGACGTAAACCTGCGCGCGCCATTTTATTCGCCTGAGGTGATTCAGGAGTCGCTGGAGCTGGCGACCGTGGTGAAGATGAACGAGCATGAGGCGCCATTGCTGCTCGATCTGCTTGGGCTTACACTCCACGGCGAGCCGGCGCGCGAGCAGTCGAACCCAAACTATCAGCGGACCTGCGCGGAGCGGCTGCTCGGGGAGTTCCCTGCCCTCGAACTCGTTGCCATCACCAGGGGCAGCCGCGGCAGCCTGCTGGTGAACCGCGCGGAGTGGAACGACCATCCTGGGTTTCCGGTCGAGATCGCAGACCCCATCGGGGCCGGGGATGCGTTTACAGCGGCAATGACTCACTTCATGCTCCGCGGCGCCGGCCTGGCTGCGCTCAACCAGGCTGGCAACCGTTGGGGCGGATGGGTTGCGTCGCAGCCAGGGGCCATGCCCACGCTGCCCGATGCCGTGCGCGACGCAATAGCAGCGGCCATCGAGCGCGAAAGCTGACCGTGAGGGTCGATCAGCCGCGCGTAGATATACGCTCGAACGCGCCCAACCGAGGCTCCCGCTGCCTAGTATCGTGACCTGGTGATTTTGTAATCGTACCCGTGATCTTGGGTGCCCCAGGTCTCGCTTTTGAGACCTGGGAAACCACAAATCTACATGGTCGCGGTACAAGGCGCAGGTAATACGTTGTGCGAGAAAGCGTTTTCCCATTGTCAGCCCCCGCAACCCCGGTTTAGTATTGCGGAGTTATGAAGACACCCACTGCTGTTGCTCTTATACTGAGCGCTCTCGCTCTGCCCTCGGCGCTCATCGCACAGGCGCCTTCGCTCACTATTCATGTGGATCGGCCCACCGCGAAAGTAAGCCCCATGCTCTATGGCCTCATGACCGAGGAGATCAACTACTCCTATGACGGCGGCATCTACGCAGAGCTGGTGCGCGACCGCGTAATCGGCCGCGGATTCGGCGCGCTGTCTCACTGGACGATGGTGGCGCGCGGCAGCTCGCAGGTGGATGTTTCAGCCGACGAAACCACCGGCCCCAGCGCGGCGCTCACGCGCAGCCTCAAAGTGAGCGTGACCGCGGCCACTGCGGCGGCTCCGGCGGGCGTCCAAAACGATGGCTACTGGGGCATCGCCATTCGGCCCAACACGGTTTACAGCGGCTCGTTTTATGCAAAGACTGACTCGGACGGCATCCCGGTAACTGTAAGCCTCCAGAACGATCAGTCCGGAGCGGTGGCAGCCAGGACTACCGTGACCGGGCTCACCGGCGAGTGGAAGCAGTACACCTACACGCTCAAGACCGGCGACGTACCAGTCACGAAGAACAATCACATCATCCTGACTATTGCGCGGCCGGCGACCGTGTGGTTCAACCTGATTTCGCTCTTCCCGCCCACCTATCACGACCGCGTTGACGGCAACCGCATCGACATTATGGAAAAGCTGGCCGCCATGCACCCCAAATTTCTGCGGCTGCCGGGCGGAAACTATCTGGAAGGCGATCACATCGCCGACCGTTTCGACTGGAAAAAGACCATCGGCCCGTGGGTCGACCGGCCCACGCACATGAGCCCGTGGCGCTATCGCTCGTCAGATGGCATGGGCTTGCTCGAATATCTGGAGTGGTGCCAGGACCTGAAGATCGAGCCCGTGCTGGCCGTTTATGCCGGCTACTCGCTCATGCAGGAGCACGTGGACCCAGGGCCGGCGCTCGAACCCTACCTGCAGGATGCGCTCGACGAAATTGAATATCTAACCGGAAGCACGGCTACCAAGTGGGGCGCCGAGCGCGCCAAGGACGGGCATCCTGCGCCCTTCCCGCTGCACTACGTCGAGGTCGGCAATGAAGACTGGTTTGACCGCTCCGGATCGTATGACGGCCGCTTTGCGCAGTTTTACAATGCCATCAAGAAGCAGTACCCGGATCTCGCGTTGATCGCCACGGCGCCGGTGAAGAGCGTAACGCCGGACGTGCTGGACGAGCACTTCTACATGCCGGCCGAGCAGGCATTTGCGCAAGCGCATCACTACGACGATCACGCGCGTACCGGTCCCAAGATCTTTGTGGGCGAGTGGGCCACCCGCGAAGGCGACCCGACGCCGAACCTTGAAGCAGCGCTGGGCGATGCGGCCTGGATGACCGGCCTGGAGCGCAACAGCGACCTGATCGTTATGGCCAGCTACGCGCCATTATTCGTCAACGTGAATCCCGGTGGAATGCAGTGGGCCACTGATCTGATCGGCTATGACGCGCTGACGAGTTACGGCTCACCGAGCTACTGGGCGCAGGTGCTGTTCGGCACGCATCTGGGCACTGAGGTGGTGCAGACGGCGCTCGCCGATGCGGGGCCGCGCGTCTATACCTCGGTCACGCGCGATGCAGCGCGCCGCAGGCTCTTCATCAAGGTGGTGAATGCAACATCCACCGCGCAGCCCATTGCCATCGACCTCGAAGGCGCGGGCAAGGTCGCAGCGCAGGCGTCGCTCACCACGCTCAGCGGACCCACGCCCAACGCAACCAACAGCATCACCAATCCGCGCGCGGTTGTGCCGGTGGAGCACCAGGTCGCGATCTCAGGCGAAAAGTTTACTGAGACCTTTGTTCCCTTCTCGATCAATGTCCTCGATGTGAGTTACTGAAGCCCTGCACAATCAAGCCGCAACACGTATCAAAGCGCAAATCTGCGCTCGAGATATGCGTTGCGGCTTGCACCGCTACTATCGTGACCTGGTGATTTTGTAATCGTCCCCATGATC